>NZ_AEVT01000135.1 GCF_000189275.1 Vibrio sinaloensis DSM 21326
ATATGTTTATAGTTTTAGAGACGATACTGGGTCTGTAGCTCAGGTGGTTAGAGCGTTCGCCTGATAAGCGAGAGGTCGGTGGTTCGAGTCCACTCAGACCCACCAATTTCCTTGAAATTGGCATACAGTATCGACACCTTGATGGGGCTATAGCTCAGCTGGGAGAGCGCCTGCCTTGCACGCAGGAGGTCTGCGGTTCGATCCCGCATAGCTCCACCATCTTTAAGTGTTCTTTCACAAGAATCTTTAAACATGGTTTTCATCAGAAAATCT
>NZ_AEVT01000133.1 GCF_000189275.1 Vibrio sinaloensis DSM 21326
AATTCGGAAAGCTGTTAGTTCTTAACACATTCAATGTTCTATTTGAGTCCATCAAAACCCTTTGGGTGTTGTATGGTTAAGCCTCACGGGCAATTAGTACAGGTTAGCTCAATGCCTCACAGCACTTACACACCCTGCCTATCAACGTTCTAGTCTCGAACAACCCTTTAGGACCCTCAAGGAGTCAGGGAAGACTCATCTCAGGGCTCGCTTCCCGCTTAGATGCTTTCAGCGGTTATCGATTCCGAACTTAGCTACCGGGCAATGCGTCTGGCGACACAACCCGAACACCAGAGGTTCGTCCACTCCGGTCCTCTCGTACTAGGAGCAGCCCCCTTCAATCTTCCAACGCCCACGGCAGATAGGGACCGAACTGTCTCACGACGTTCTAAACCCAGCTCGCGTACCACTTTAAATGGCGAACAGCCATACCCTTGGGACCGACTTCAGCCCCAGGATGTGATGAGCCGACATCGAGGTGCCAAACACCGCCGTCGATATGAACTCTTGGGCGGTATCAGCCTGTTATCCCCGGAGTACCTTTTATCCGTTGAGCGATGGCCCTTCCATTCAGAACCACCGGATCACTATGACCTGCTTTCGCACCTGCTCGAATTGTCATTCTCGCAGTCAAGCGGGCTTATGCCATTGCACTAACCTCACGATGTCCAACCGTGATTAGCCCACCTTCGTGCTCCTCCGTTACTCTTTGGGAGGAGACCGCCCCAGTCAAACTACCCACCAGGCACTGTCCGCAACCCCGATTAGGGGTCAACGTTAGAACATCAACACTACAAGGGTGGTATTTCAAGGACGGCTCCAACGATACTGGCGTACCGTCTTCAAAGCCTCCCACCTATCCTACACATGTAGGGTCAATGTTCAGTGCCAAGCTGTAGTAAAGGTTCACGGGGTCTTTCCGTCTAGCCGCGGGTACACTGCATCTTCACAGCGATTTCAATTTCACTGAGTCTCGGGTGGAGACAGCGTGGCCATCATTACGCCATTCGTGCAGGTCGGAACTTACCCGACAAGGAATTTCGCTACCTTAGGACCGTTATAGTTACGGCCGCCGTTTACCGGGGCTTCGATCAAGAGCTTCGACTTACGTCTAACCCCATCAATTAACCTTCCGGCACCGGGCAGGCGTCACACCGTATACGTCATCTTACGATTTTGCACAGTGCTGTGTTTTTAATAAACAGTTGCAGCCACCTGGTATCTGCGACTCTCAATAGCTCCATCCGCAAGGGACTTCACCGTCAAGAGCGTACCTTCTCCCGAAGTTACGGTACCATTTTGCCTAGTTCCTTCACCCGAGTTCTCTCAAGCGCCTTGGTATTCTCTACCCGACCACCTGTGTCGGTTTGGGGTACGATTCCTTACAATCTGAAGCTTAGAGGCTTTTCCTGGAAGCATGGCATCAATGACTTCACACCCGTAGGTGCTCGACATCGTGTCTCAGCCTTAAAGAGAGCCGGATTTACCTAACTCTCAAGCCTACGCACTTGAACCTGGACAACCGTCGCCAGGCCCACCTAGCCTTCTCCGTCCCCCCATCGCAATTGTAAGAAGTACGGGAATATTAACCCGTTTCCCATCGACTACGCCTTTCGGCCTCGCCTTAGGGGTCGACTTACCCTGCCCCGATTAACGTTGGACAGGAACCCTTGGTCTTCCGGCGAGGGGGTTTTTCACCCCCTTTATCGTTACTCATGTCAGCATTCGCACTTCTGATACCTCCAGCATGCTTTACAACACACCTTCAACGGCTTACAGAACGCTCCCCTACCCAATACATAAAATGCATTGCCGCAGCTTCGGTTTATAGCTTAGCCCCGTTACATCTTCCGCGCAGGCCGACTCGACTAGTGAGCTATTACGCTTTCTTTAAATGATGGCTGCTTCTAAGCCAACATCCTAGCTGTCTAAGCCTTCCCACATCGTTTCCCACTTAGCTATAATTTGGGACCTTAGCTGGCGGTCTGGGTTGTTTCCCTCTCCACGACGGACGTTAGCACCCGCCGTGTGTCTCCCGGATAGTACTTACTGGTATTCGGAGTTTGCAAAGGGTTGGTAAGTCGGGATGACCCCCTAGCCTTAACAGTGCTCTACCCCCAGTAGTATTCGTCCGAGGCTCTACCTAAATAGATTTCGGGGAGAACCAGCTATCTCCAGGTTTGATTGGCCTTTCACCCCTAGCCACAAGTCATCCGCTAATTTTTCAACATTAGTCGGTTCGGTCCTCCAGTTGATGTTACTCAACCTTCAACCTGCCCATGGCTAGATCACCTGGTTTCGGGTCTATATCCAGAGACTGAGCGCCCAGTTAAGACTCGGTTTCCCTACGGCTCCCCTAGATGGTTAACCTTGCCACTGAATATAAGTCGCTGACCCATTATACAAAAGGTACGCAGTCACACCACGAAGGTGCTCCTACTGCTTGTACGTACACGGTTTCAGGTTCTATTTCACTCCCCTCACAGGGGTTCTTTTCGCCTTTCCCTCACGGTACTGGTTCACTATCGGTCAGTCAGTAGTATTTAGCCTTGGAGGATGGTCCCCCCATATTCAGACAGGATATCACGTGTCCCGCCCTACTCGATTTCACTGAACACACATCGTCAACTACGGGACTATCACCCTGTATCGTCGGACTTTCCAGACCGTTCGTCTAACGCGTGTAAAGCTTAAGGGCTAGTCCAATTTCGCTCGCCGCTACTTTCGGAATCTCGGTTGATTTCTTTTCCTCGGGGTACTTAGATGTTTCAGTTCCCCCGGTTCGCCTCGTTATGCTATGTATTCACATAACGATACTTACTTATGTAAGTGGGTTTCCCCATTCGGAAATCCCAGACTCAAATGGTTTTTACTACCTAATCTGGGCTTATCGCAAGTTAATACGTCCTTCATCGCCTCTGACTGCCAAGGCATCCACCGTGTACGCTTAGTCACTTAACCATACAACCCCAAAGGGTCTTTGTTACGTAACCAAAGTTGTCTGCAATTTTTATACATGATGCAGACTCGATTTTGCCGGACTCAAATTCCAAGAACACTTGAATGTGTTTTATTGGTGTTTGTCATAAAGACAAACATTGAGAACTTTACAATCAACAATAATTTGTTGATTTGTCAGCTTTCCAAATTGTTAAAGAGC
>NZ_AEVT01000132.1 GCF_000189275.1 Vibrio sinaloensis DSM 21326
ATCGAAGCGTTCTTCTCAAAGCGGAGGTGAATTCTAACGAGTTAATCTGAAGAGTCAAACACTTTTTTCAAATTATTTCTTTGTAAGATTTTCACCTTACTGATTGAGCTGAAGCCCCGTGGCGTCTGCCGTGTCAGTGGATGCGCATTATAGGGAGTTCCTTTTTTAAGGCAAGCCTAAATTTGCATTTTTTCCATAAAAAACGCCCAACTGAACAGCATTCGCTCAAGGGCGTTTTTACACTCAAATTATTATCAGCTTACGCAGATCTTATGCACATTTTGTTGTGGATAACTACTCATCACTGTCAAAGAAGTAAGAAATTCGCGAACGGGGGTTAAGGTACTCTCGAACCTTATCCGGCAATTTATTAGGTAAAATTGCATTAACTATCTTTATCTCTTTTTCAGCCAAATCGATGATCGGCGCTTGAGTACGTGGAACCGATGGATCGTAAATCAAAACATTTGGGTAAAGGATGTTGCTGGCATTCACTGAAATAACCAACCCAACCATATCGTTAGACAGCTGGACTACGGTACCTGGAGGGTAGATTCCCATGAACTTTATCAATAAGCCTAAGTTCTCGTTGTTATATAGATGCTTGCAGTTCTTATATAAATGAGAAAGTGCGACGTAAGGGATCTTTTGCTCTGTAGGGATGTTGTGATGACACAGGTTGTCATAAGCATTCGCCACCGAAATAATCTGGGTAAATTCGTCGATGTCCGCTTCCTTCAGGCCCGCTGGATACCCTGAACCATCGTTGTGTTCATGATGACGTTCAATCACAGCTTTAGCTGACTCAGGAAACCCCTCTATATTATTCGCTAACTCGAGCCCATATTTTGTGTGAAGTTTTAGGTAGTTCTTCTCGGGTTCAGAAAGTGGCGTCTGTTTACGTACAATTGCGCTAGGAACCTTCACTTTACCCATATCATGGAACAAAGCAGCAAAAGCGATCTGTTTAATTTCATCTGCTTCCATTTTTTTCGCTTTCGCAATCATCATGGAAACCACAGAGACGTTGAGCGAATGGAAGTAGATGTCTTCGAACTCACTCTTACCATTCATAAGATGCAGAGTGACATTGTCGTCACTTAATAGCTTATCAACGATATCATTCACTAAGCTTGTTGCTTCATCGACAGCCTGCTCGGGGCGATTACGAATTTTATTCATGACCGCTCGCATTCGCGATAAAGAGCGCTCAAACTCCTTTTCACAATTAATGACACGTCTTCGATAGGCACTTAGCTTTTCAATTCGGTCTTGCTTTTCTTTCCAGAGTTTTTCCGCTTCTTTATCGATTGCAGCACCATCTATGTCAGTAGCCTCTTCAGAAGAAGAATGGCTCGCTGGCGGCAGTGGTTGTGCATCACTTTGATTTGGATTCATATAGACGTGCTTAATCCCCAGATGGCGGATTAGGCGTATCTGCTCTTCATCTTTGACCTTGAAGCTATTAAACAAAAAAGGGTGTTCATTCCATTTAACAGGTAGACGTATATGTAATCCAGGTTGGATTCGGTCTACAGTAATCTTAATACTTGCCACTTTTTACAGATTTCTTTGCGTTACTAACTCCTTTATAAGTTTAGATGAATCCATAATTGAATTCATCAACTAGAGCTAGTAATGAGAAGCTGGTATCTCGCTGAGTTACCAGCGAATCAGTTGACTAAATTACAGTGGAGCATCCAACGCACGCCAAACTGGTCTTCTACTTTACCAAATCTCGCTCCCCAGAATGTATCAGCCAGAGGCATCATCACATGCCCACCAGTCGAAAGTTTATCAAACAAACGGGCTTGCTCATCCAGATCATCTAGCACCAGGGATAGCGCAACCTTGTTCCCTGTCAGCTCCTTAGCCACCATGCCATCTGAGAGCATTAACTTCATCCCAAACGCTTCGAACTCAGCGTGCATGATCCAATCGGGATCGGCACCTTCGATCACTTGAGGTGCATCTTTAAAGTATTGTTTGCTGACAACCACGCCACCAAAGCACTTATGGTAAAACTCTAATGCCTCTTCACATCGGCCTGCAAAAAATAGATATGGGGTTAAGTTATACATTGCTCATCTCCTTATTCTCTATAAAAGATAGACAACTTTTTGCTAAGGCGATGAAAAACATCAAACTTTAGCTTAGGCTACGCGTTGAGTTACGAATTTTGAGTTGTGGTTCAAACATTACAGGAGCATGTACTTCTTGCTGAGTGATCAGTTTGTTCAATTGCAGCGCCGCCGAGCGAGCCATTTCACTAATAGGGAAATGTACCGCGGTTACTGTCGGGTACAAATCTGCGCAGCGTTCAATACTGTCAAAGCTAACAATCGAGATATGATTTGGCACCTCAATGCCTGACTCATGCAGAAACTGCAATGCCCCAACCGTCATCTCTTCACTGCAAGAGAAGATGGCACTAATACCAGAGTTATTGCTCACTAATCGCTTAGCCGCTTCGTAACCACTCTGACGACCATAGTCCCCTTCAGCAATCCAATTATCTCTAACTAGAATCCCCGCATCCTCCATCGCATTCAAATAGCCTTGCTTTCGAAGCAAGCTGTTATGACGATGAGCTGGCCCCGCTATGCACGCAATGTTGTGGTGTCCATTATCCAACAGATGCTGTACGGCGATATAACTGGCTTTGGTGTGATTAAAGGTAATACATCGCTGAGCTAAGCTTTCGACGTGCCGATCCAACAGAACGAATGGTGTGGGTGCTTCAGCCAAGGTTTGCAACTCTTGGTCTGACATATAGCGACTGTGTAAAACGTAACCTTCACAGCGAAGGTCATTAAAACGCTGTACTGCCTCTTTTTCGCCATCAGATGAGTGATGGCCTTGGGCTGTGATCAAGAACTTCTTATGTAGATCCAGTTCACTTTGTACCTGATCCATCATCGCGCCGAAAAAGCCACCGGTATAGTAAGTCACGAGTAGACCGACCATGTTGCTTGATGAGGTAGCCAAAGACCGCGCAATGGCGCTCGGCCTGTAATTGAGGGCTTTCATTGCCTCTTCAACCTTGCGTTTTGTTTCCTCTTTAAACTTACCTTCGCCGTTTATAATTCGCGACACCGTTGAACGGTTCACACCCGCCAACTCGGCGACATCTTTAATCCTTGCCATACTTTCCTGAACTTCTTGAGCTAATAAAGAGACTGCCAGAACATAAGGATATGACTAGGGGGTATTCTGGCAGTCAGAAAATATCCTACATGGCGTTATTCGTGCTGAATAGATAAAGCCGAATAATCCGTGACTTGGATAGAGCGCTTGGCTAAATTCAGCGCCAAGAGAGGATTGGTCAATACCTGCAACTCTTTTTCACGCTGCTGGCTGTATCCACTAACAGAACGCAGAGCCTGATCGACATTCGCAGGATGACACATAACCTCCGCTACATCGTACTGTCGGCTCAATTCTGTCAGATGTTCAACGAGAAAATCGAGCTTAACATTTTGATCATAAAACTGGTCGCTAAACGTGTAGTTCAGGTGAGCGACCTTCTGGCCACGTAAAGGAATACCGTATTGACGGGCAACGTCTTGGACAATGGGCAGTAATGCCTTATGAGTGTGCGCGTGGTGATGGCTGTCTATATGACTTAAAGTCAATCCAGACTTGAGAAATGCTTCTACCTGCGCCACACATTCAGTATAAACGGCAGTAGAGTCAAAACCTTGCTGTGCCCAAAACGCTTGATAACTGAGAAACTTCCCATCAGTGTCACAAAGAGTTTCACCTCGTGTGAGAGGGCGACCTAAGGTAAACCTTAAGTGTAGCCCGACTTGTAACGTCGGCAGTTGTTTCGCCAAAGCGATCGCATGATCTTCAGCAGGAGCGCCTACCAACATGGTTGTCGATTTCACAACACCATTCAGATGTGACTGGATGATGCCGTCATTAACTCCGGGTGTTAATCCAAAATCATCAGCATTAAAAATGACTTTCATCGCTTTGGCTAATCCTTATAGATGGGTCAAGGTAAACTGTGGTAAATACGGCTGGTTAAGTAACAACATTTCATCAAGGATAGCTTTAGCACGACTGATATCAGGAACCAATGGGTTACTGCTCATCGCGATAAGAGCATCATCATAACTACCGTGCACTGCTGCCTCTATCGCCAACTGTTCATAAGCTTTAACTTGTTTGAGTAAACCGTAGATTCGTGGAGAGAGTTTCCCCACAGCTAAAGGTTTTGCCCCCCAGCTCCCAACCACCGCCGTACACTCAATCACAGCATCATGCGCCAGATCGGCAATGGCACCATTATTCGCCACATTGACCACATGCAATGAGTTACGGTTGTTGTAAATCGCATCGACTAAGTTTAGAGACGCATCGGAATAATAAGCTCCACCTCGCTCTTCCAGTTGAACTGGTTTATGATCCAAAGAAGGCTGCTGATACAGTTCAAAGAGCTCAGCTTCGGTCTGCATGACTTGCTCCGCTCGTGTTCCTTGTTTTTCAGCGCTCTGCTTTTCTTCAGCTAGCATCGCATCCGTTTGATAAAAATACCGATGATAGGGACAAGGGATCGCTTGTAACGCTTTTAAGAAACTTGGATCCCATGGTTCTTCCCAAATATTCTTCATGCTGAAATTAGCACCATCACCGACTTTTTCGAGTACTTTGGCCGTGACATTTTCCCCAGCAAGCCAAACCTTATGCACCCAAACGAGATGGTTCAAACCGGCAAACTCTAACTGGAGATCTTTGGGCTCGCATTCCATCATCTCAGCGATCATCATTTCCATCGAGACCGGAACATTACACAAACCAATGTTTTTCACCTGAGTGTATTTATTCACCGCCTCACTAACCAAACCTGCTGGGTTAGTAAAGTTAAGCATCCATGCGTTTGGTGATAACTCTTCAATATCGCGGCAAATGTCCAATATGACTGGAATCGTGCGCATCGCCTTTGCAAAACCACCAGGCCCGGTCGTTTCTTGGCCAATGACATCATATTTAAGAGGAATTTTTTCATCACTCGCCCGCGCCGCTAATCCGCCGACACGAAATTGAGTCATCACAAAGTCGGCGTCTTTGATCGCACTACGTCGATCAAAGTCTGCTTTAACTTCAATGTCTGCCCCTACTTTATCGATCATGCGCTTGGCTAAGCTCGCAATGATGTCTAATTTTTCTCGCCCCTGTTCAATATCAACAAAATGAATTTGCTTGACTGGCAAAGTATCTAAACGATTGAGAACTCCCTCGACCAGCTCTGGTGTGTAACTACTTCCTCCGCCGATAATGGCGAGTTTAATTGCTCCTCTAGCCATATTCCCTACCTCGCAAGCTGTTTGTGAAGCGCAACCATTTCCACGGCTAACTCATGCGCCAAAATTGTTGTCATCAAATGATCCTGAGCATGAACCATCACCAAGGTCATGGCGATTTTCCCTTCTCCTTGGTCATGTTCAATAAGCTGAGTTTGGGTCAAGTGCGCCTTGTTCAGGCACTCTTTTGCCAAAGTCAGTTGCTGTTCAGCCTGCTCAAATTGCTGCTCTCTCGATAAACGCAGTGCTTCAAAGCATAAACTCCGCGCCTCACCCGCATTGCAGATAATTTCCATGACCACCATTTCTTGTTCCATAACGACTTCCTTTCTTGGGCTGCCCATAGCAGCCCGAACATTACATTATGCAGGGACACCAGAGTTGGGCGCTGCTTGAGGTTGAGTTTGTTCTGCCTTGCTGGGTTGCTCTTGCTCCATCACCTGCTTTTCAAACATCTTAAAGAAAGGTAAGTAAATGAAGAGATCGAGTATTAGTAGACCAATAACAAGCAACACTGGCGACAACGTCCAGCCGCTACCCCATGAGGCACCAATAATGGCCGGTGTCGTCCAAGGAGTTGTTGCAACCCCCATCCCCACAAAGCCTAACTGGACAGCAAAATAAGCAATTGTTGCGTTAATGATTGGGGCGAATACGAACGGAATGAACAATATCGGGTTCATCACTATCGGGCTGCCGAAAATAACCGGCTCATTGATTTGGAAGAAGCCAGGTACAGCACTCATGCGACCAATACTTTTAAGATGCGCGGAGCGGCTAAAAGACATCAACATCACCAGTGCCAATGTCGCCCCCGAGCCACCAATGAAGATGTAGAAATCCCAAAATGGTTGTGTGAATACGTTTGGTACCGGCTCACCTGCCACAAACGCATCAATATTGGCGCTGATGTTGGTAAGGAAAATTGGCGATAACAAGCCGACAACAATCGCCGCACCGTGAATACCGGCAAACCAAAGCAGTTGACACAACAGCAGAGCGCCGATGATGGCAGGCAGAGTATTCGACGCACTGATCAACGGCTTAAACATCGCCATTACGGCATCGGGAATGAGCATGCCAAATTGAGATTGAACGAACAAACTAAGCGGATACAGCGTAATAAAGATCGCCAACACAGGCAGTAATACTTCAAACGAGCGAGCTATCGCGGGAGGAACCTGCTCAGGCATACGAATGGTGATATTGTGCTTTTTCATAAATCGATACAGCTCGACGGAGAAAAAAGCACACATTACCGCAGTAAAAATTCCGGTGCCTCCCATATGGGACATTGCTAGAGCACCATCTTTTGCTGGAGCCGCAACCAATAAAAAACTCATCAAAGACAAGACAGCACTGGTAATGCCATCCATCTTGTAAGCTTTAGCTAAGCTATACGCGACTCCCAAAGAAACAAAAATAGTCATGATGCCCATCGACATATTGAATGGCATCATAATGGTATCAAAATTGGTGCTTGCGAAGTCTAGCCACGCGCGACCGAAAGCGTTTGTTGTGTCTTCACCAAAGGGAGGAAAAGCAAAAATCAAAATAAAGCTCCCTACAATGATGAACGGCATCGCAACGATGAACCCATCTCGCATTGCTCTAACATGAGGTTGGTTGCCGACTTTGGCAGCTAACGGTGCTATATGTTTTTCCACGATTCCTATAATCGCATCATAAAGCTTCATAGATTCCATCCTTATTTTTAGATAAAAGAATCCCTACGCAATAATTTTGCGCATATTCTTTTATTGATAAGTTAATTTTTAAATTAGATTAATTCGAGAGCTTGCTGTAATACTTCGTCACCCTTCATCATTCCATAAGCCTGTGGAGATATAGCGGCAATGTTTTTGCCATGCTCCTCAGCCGTTTTGCGTAACTCTTCGAGTTGAAAGCGAACTTGAGGGCCAAGCAGACACACATCATACTCTTTGATCGCTTCATCAAACGCATTGACTGACATTGCATCAATCTTACAATCAATTCCTTTCAATTCAGCAGCTTGCTCCATCTTTCTTACCAACATACTGGTCGACATCCCAGCACTACAACATAAGAGAATTTTTTTCATCGCCTTGCTCCTTGTGTTTAAATTTTAAACTAACGCAACTGTAGCAAAAACAACCAACACAAAAAAGCGCAACCGGTTGCGTTGTGCGTGAACGAAATCTCATTTTAATAAAGAAAGTCGAACAATCTTTATATTTAACCTTCATAGATAAATAATTAAAACTTACCTACTAAATTTAATTTAGACTCAATTTCCGAGTTAGCTTTCTATTTATTTAACTAGTGAAGAGCTTGATATTTACGCGCCATATCTTGGTTGAGGAGGGCCTGTGAGCAGTGAGAAATGCGTTACCTTTAGGCTGTACATGCAGAGAAACCGCAAGCAACAACATGAAAACGGTAAGAATTATCATTTCTATTTGCATATGTATGTAACGACTTGTAATATCGCCGTCCATTCATCAGCCTTAGAAATATAATAATGAAATACCATCCATATACAGCATTACTGACTGTAGCCGTACTCGCTGGGTGTAACTCTGGCAGTAACTCAGAAGATGAACAGACTCAAGCTGCTGCTCGCTTTGTTAAGCTCAATCACGAAGGCACTCCGTTAACCGATGAAGAACAACTCATGACTAAGCAGAACAGCGACTGGTCGTGCGTAATTGATTCCTCTTCAAATTTGACCTGGCAAGTCGCTCAAGCCAATGGTGACTTTGCATTCGACTCTACGTATTACTGGGCTGATCGCCAAATCAACAACCGCGAGTTTGCCCAAGCCAGTTGCAATCTAGATGGCGACTGCAATACCGACAATTTGGTAAACGTGGCGAATCAGCAACAACTTTGTGGTCACACCGACTGGCGGCTTCCTACACGTAATGAGTGGAAAACCATACTCGATGCTCAAAAATTTGATGCCGACAAACGCCAATCACCAATCGACAGCTTCTTCTTTCCTTACATGGAAGCCAACTTTGATGAAGCATACTGGACGGCAACTTTCACTCAATACCCAGATGGACATGATATCAACCCGGTAGAGGGGGATTGGCAAGGCTCAAACGCAACCGTAGGTAGCGCTTACGTAATGTGGATGGCTGACGATTTCGCTTATGAACGCATGCCTCCTCGTTCTACCAACGAGCCACGCTTATCGTTACTGGTTCGTGGTAACACGATTGCGGATGAACTTGACGATACGATTGCCGAGATCACGGTCGAAATGAAGCCCGAGATCAATGCTGAAGGCAATGAAGATGCAACGTGGCAACAACGTTTTGTTAAGCGGGGCGAACATGGTCAACCATTGCGCGACCAAAACGCTGAACAGTGGCATTGCACCCAAGATAATCACTATTCGAGTGCACTGCCGAACACAGATATCTTATGGCAAAGAGTTAGCCAAGATAGTGCGCTTATGAGTTTTAGCCAAGCCGAGGCGTATGTAGCAGAAATCAATCAGTTGACTCTATGTGGACGAAACGACTGGCGACTACCTACCGAAACTGAACTGAAATCTCTTTACATTGATGCCTTTGCTTTCAATATGGAAGGTTTCTCATATCGCGCTGGTTATAGCCAATCTATTTTCAACGATACTCTTGTTGCAGAAAACAGTTATTACTGGACCCAAACCGAAGATCTCTACGACCCGGAAAACGAAAGTATCGCTGTCGCCTTCCAGGATGAATGGTCTGAGAGTAGCGGCAGACCTCATACCGAAACCCATCGTGTTCGACTTATCTCTACTTCTCGCGCTCAATAATGAAAAAAATAACATCTAAATACGGCGCTGCACTGGTTGCAGCGTCTTTGCTTATATCTGGTTGCAATGGCTCAGGTTCCTCTTCACAAGCAGATGAACCAACCAAGCCTGTCACTCTCAACACCCAGCCCCGAGCTGAGGTGCACTTAAGTGAATCCTTTGAACATCGTTATTCGCTTGCCGAGCAACAAACCATTCGGATTGTCGAACCACCCAAATATGGCCGACTCTACATTCACGACTCAACCATTCAATATGTGGCTTCAGATAGCGTCATCGGCACCGATCAATTTCGTATCGAGATTAATGGCACTAACGACCAAACGATCATTCACTGGATGTTGCGTGTGGACGACACACCACCGAGGTTTACTCAACAATCACTGCAAGATGCCAAACAGCAGTCGGCTTGGTACTGCATTGATGATGCAACGACTCATCAAGGTGTACGCTGGGTCGCTCCAATCCAACCTCAGCAACAAACATTCGGTTGGCAAGATTGGGATGCAAACCTACCAGCGTTTGAAGCGCGATGTTTTCTTGGCCAAGGCAACTGCAATACCGAACATCTGATCGACTACGCCAATAGCCAGCAATGGTGTGGTCGTTCAGACTGGCGACTTCCTTTTGATTATGAGCTAAAAAATCTCACCAGCAGTCAGGATTTCGCACTCGATAGAAGTCAAGCAGCCATCGACCCTTATTTTTTTCCATACACAGGATTCGAGTACTACTGGCTAGCATCTGATGCCAGTGATGTTCAGCAAGACAACCTAGGACACAGATATAGCTTTGGTGCGCAACACCTACAAGTTTCTAGTCAAAACAAACGTAAGCCAGCATCAGCGATGCTGGTGAGTGGTGCTTACCGAGATCCTAGCCTACCGAGCGAACAGCTGAGCCCGCAATCAGAACAAACCAGCTTTATTCGCCTTGATGTTAATGGACAACCACTGCCAAAAGATAAGCAAGCGGATCATTATCTTGCTAGCCCTTGGCGCTGTCTTGATGACATGCGTGGTTTAGTAAGAGATAACCTTTTTTTACGCGATGGGCGCTTCTCCTATGTCTACTGGCTGACTCCCAATAGCAACGATGTTAGCGCAACAAGTAACACCTTCAGCCTACAAAACAATGGTATGCCGTGTACTCAGGATCAATGCCAATTACAGGCAATGCTTAATCAGATAAACACTAGCGCGCAATGTGGCCGCAGCGATTGGCGAATACCAACCATTGAAGAGCTCTCGACATTGCTTCACCAGCAAGTCGACGGGGGCGACTATCAACTGCTTTACCAAGATTCATTGAATAAACCACAAGCGGGACACTATTGGGTAGCCACTGACAACGGCTACGGCTTGATCGAACTGCCAAATACATCGTCTCTCACTGCAAAGACAGCAATAGAAGGTCAACAAGCAAGAGCGTTGTTAGTGGCAACTGAATTTGAAAATAGAGCCAGTGAAGACCCTCGTTCTATCGGCAATCATAGCCGACCAAACATGCGTCTACTTCGTCAGGCTTATGCGAGTACGCCAGATAGCTGGCCTGCGCCTTTTGTCGACGATACCGCTAATTACCAAGAGCTTGGACTCATGCCTTCGCCGGAGTTTCCAGCGCACAACCCCTACCAAGAAGATAAAGTGGCACTGGGCCGAGATCTGTTTTTTGATCCGTTTTTGTCAAGAGCACAAGATGTTTCTTGCGCCAGTTGTCATGATCCCCGCAAAGGTTGGACGGATAACTCAGAAGTATCTATTGGTCATGATCGTCAAAGAGGCAAACGCAACGCTCCCACGATCGTGAATAGCGCTTTCTTACCACAACTGTTTTGGGATGGACGAGCGACCGATCTTGAACAACAAGCACTCATGCCAATCCAAGATCCTCTTGAGATGGCTGAAACCCTGCCTAATTTGATGGCACGCTTGAATACACACCCAAGCTACCCACAACGTTTTAAAGCGGTATTTCACCAAGAGACGATTACGCAAGAACAGTTGTCTATGGCACTGGCGACGTTTCAACGTACCATTGTCAGCAACAAGAGTCGCTTAGATACCTTTATCGAACAAGCTGCGACAGGCAATACGGAAAGCTTAACGGATCAAGAGCTATGGGGGCTGGACATTTATCGTCGCAATGGTCGTTGTGTCAACTGTCATATGGGGCCGGAGCTCACCAACCACGGCTTTGAGAATGTCGGCTTAACTTACTACAAAGCCTTCTATGAAGATCTTGGACAATATAATGTTGACGGCCAAAGTGAGAGCGTCGGTAAGTTTAAGACACCTTCATTAAGAGATGTCATGAACACCGGTCCATGGTTCCACAACGGCTTAGTTCACACCATGGATGGCGTAGTTTCAATGTATTCCGAGGGGATGGCGAGTAACGCTCCATTCGGCTGGGATAAATACGACCCTAATTACCCTAAGCTGTCTGACAAGATTCGACCGCTCAACCTGACTTTTGAAGAAGCAGAAGCGCTAAAATCTTTTATGCAAGTCATCACCGCATCGAGCCCACAACAGTCTGCGACCCAATCGCAACTTGGACAATAATGTAAAAAGCCCAGCATTACTGCTGGGCTTTACGATCGTACTCTTATTATTTAGTAATAAAGATTTGCTCTGTCTCTAAAGAAGTCATATTGCGGATCTGACGCCATACATAGTAAAAAATGCCGACCATCATCAATAGACTAGGAATCGCGATAATTGGGTAACTGTATAGCGTCAATTTGCCCAGCTCTTCATTAAAGGCTGCGGTGCCCGCTGGGCTGGTGACAATCCATGTTGCCAAAAAGTAGTTCATCGCAGAAGAAAACGCAAAAGTGCTAGCAAATAAGTAATTAGACGTCATCAGACAACGCTCTACCCCACCAGGGTTACCAGCTTGCTTGAGCCGTTCTTCAATCAATGGCATGTTGAGCAGCGACGGCGTAAAAATCACTTTTTGCATAAATGGGTAACGAGTAAACGTAGAACCCAGTACCGCGATGCCGATTAAACCTGGAATCAATGCTTCTTTCAGGGCTAACCAGCGAGTATCAAGCTCCAACAAGCCAATACCACCAGTAAGCAATACGCTGACAAATCCTAGCGCTGCGATAAAGTTAAACTTCTTGTTGCGAATAAGCTCCATACCACCGTAGGCGATAGGAAATGATAACGCGACAATCAACGCTAAGCCTGTCCCTAGATGTTCTTCTCCACTGAATTTCATCAATATGAATGAAGGAAGAAAAACGTTAAAAAGAATCTCGAACAAGGGGTTCGACTTTTTGTTTTCCGTGTTAGTCATAATTTCTCTGCTTATTACACTGGCTATATTGCTTCACAGGGATTGTTCCTTGCTGGGTAACAGAAGTAAAGCCCTGACGGGTCAGGCAGTGTAACGACATGTGACATCGATCGGTAGTTAGCACCTTAACAGTCGAGATCACAAAACCTGCTCAGACCTATCTTCTAAGTTTACCAACAAAAAGAGGAAACTTGATCCAAGTTTCCTCTTTCGGGCTAATAACAAAATTACTGCAACTTAAACTGTTTCACAATCTCAGACAGTTTTTGGTTGTTGTTTGCCAACTCCATCGTACCTTCCAAAGCTTGAGAGCCGTTGGCCGTTAATTCTTCTACCATGGTTTGAATGGTTGTCATGTTACGACTCACCTCATCAGTGACAGCACTTTGTTGACTCGCAGCGGTTGCTATCTCTAGCCCTAAATCATTGATTCGGGCAATCGACCCCACCATCACATCTAAACTACCATTAACATTTTCTGTCGCCTGAGCGGTTTCTTGGCAGCGTTGTTTAGTGTCATCCATCGCTTTAACAACGCTCTTAGTACCTTCATTCAGGTTGGCCAGCATATTATTAATCTCTGTCGTGCTTTGCTGAGTTCTCGCAGCCAACGCACGGACTTCATCTGCTACAACGGCAAATCCACGTCCTTGCTCTCCAGCACGCGCCGCTTCAATCGCTGCATTCAGTGCCAACAAATTAGTTTGATCAGCGATCTCACCAATGACTGTCAGCACTGAGCCGATTTTTTGTGAGTCTTCATTCATGGCTTGAATGCTGGTTGCCATTGCTTCAACTTCAACGACTAAGTCAGCGACACTGCGAACAGAGCTGTCAACCACACGCTTAGATTGCACCGCTTCATCATTGGTTGTTTTAGTGAACTCGGCCGTTTTGGATGCACTTTCCGCCACACTATCAGCGGTTGAGCTCATCTCAGTCATCGCGGTCACTACCTGTGTCGTTTCCATCGCATGTGCAGACAACACGCCTTCATTACTTTGCGTTTGGGCTTTAAGCAACTCGATGTTGTCTGAAATCTGATTCGAAGCCTGAGCAACATCCAGCATCATGGTTTGTAAATTACCGATAAAGGTATTCACCGCTTGGGCGATCTGGCCAAGATCATCTTCCGAATTCACTTCTAAACGACGGGTCAAATCACCATTACCTTGGGAAAGATCGACGATAGTGCTTTTCAGCGCCAAAATAGGACGATAAGCAAAAGTTAGGATCACAAAGAAGATGACAAAGGAAAGCGCTAGCAAGGTAATGGCGGAGATCAACGCGGACTCCAACGCTTGATCCATTTCCGCGTAAGCAACGGATTTATCCACCCCTACTAATAAGTGCCAACTGATTGAATCATCAAGCGGAATAGACTTGTAGAACGCAACCTTTTCAACCCCGCCTAGGCTGTAATCCATCATCCCAGAAGCTTGATTCAATAGAGCATCAGTCAGCGGTTTCAGATCGTTAAAGTCATACAGTTTGGTTTCACCCGGGACGTCCACTTCACCGTTTGACGCTATCGTTAAACTTGTTAGATCGTACAAGCCCATCATGGCACCAGGGAATGGTGCTTTTCTTACCAGCTCATCAAGCAAGTTAAGCTCTATGTCAGCCAGCAGCACCCCTTTGAGTTGACCTTGAGCATAGAAAGGCTCTGCAATGCTCACCATTAAGCTTTTTGTTAAGGCGTCACTGTAGATATCGGTAATAATCGTGCCACGTTTATTGACCGCAAGTTTGTACCAGTCCCTTGTACGCGGATCGTATTGGTTTAAATCACGTTTACCACTGTTGTTGCCATAAGAGCGGCCATCTTCAAAGCCAACTAAAATATCGGACGCTGGTGAAGTATTCGCGATCTGGCGGATCATCAACAAAATTTGCTCATCACTGCGCTGTGGAGCAAAATCTGGCGCGTTAGCAACCAATCCAGATTTGATCGTTTCCAACCAGGTTGAGATCGTATCACTGGTGGTTTCGATTTTGAGCATCGAATACTCATTGATCCGCTCTTCAATCGAAGAGGAAAGTTGCTTATACGAAAGGAAACTAGATACCGTGAGTGAGAGTGTGATTAAGAGAATGACTACGGTAACAATCCTTCCCTTAAAACTGTTCAATACATTCATTCTTTTACAACCATTTTATAAAACCGAACAAATGTACCACTACTGGGATGCAACTTAACTTCATTACATTCAAGTTACAACATTGATCACAATATTATCAATAAGATAGCTAAATGGTCCCACAGCAAGAAAGCAGCCTAAGGACGACTTGGCCTGAACGCAGAAATCCCCCATGAAACTTATATAACCCCACACGGGTTAGTACTCGCTATGCAACGCTAACAACAAAGCATGATAGTGGTCTGTTTTGCGAAAATCTCGCGCTGCAAATCTGGCGGCAAACTCAGAGATATGTTCCCCGTCGAAGGAATAAGGGTATTTTTTTCCTTGATAGAAAAAGTCGTGGCCTTTAATCAAATCATCTTTATGTATAAATCTAAAGTTAGCTGTGCCTTTAAAATGCTCGATTAGTTGCTGCTCTTTGACATCCGCATATTCAATACTTTCGTTTCTCAATGAAAAATCAGGCACAAAGTTATAGCGGCCTAGCTCTGATGATAAAAAGGCTTTACCGATGTTTTCTTGATATAGATTAGGGCTGGGTAAATAGAAAACTATCGTGCCTTTATCAATAACGTTTTCTATCCAATGAATGACTTCTGATGTCGAGTCTCGATGATCAACAAAGTGCTCCCCCCAATGACGAGAAATAAATACAACATCATAGTTTTCAATATTTTCGCTTACAAACCTTCTATCCATTAAACACTGTTTATAACCGATATGAGTGTCCTGATGATGGAAGCCTTCTCCCAGTGATGGATAGCAAGAGTTGGTTGTAATGGAATGTATAGACATCGACATGTCAGCGAAGATTTGGTCTAACATTGGCTCATATTGACCAGCAAATGAATCTCCAAACAGTAAGGCTCTACTTGGTTTAGAGCGGTCACCAAGATAACAGTCTAAAAAAGACGTATCGCTTTTATTCACACCCGGAGAGCCAAAGCAGTATCCTGTTCTGTAGTCAGCCATTTGGTTGACAGGAGGAAGCGATTTGATCAGCCCCCTGTAGTAAAGGAAAACGACACTAGAAACGATCCCTACCGTCAGAGTTACTAGAACGGGTTTGCTGACAATAACATGAGCGAAATTTGGGTACTCGTTCTTGAGGCTTATACTTTCTATGTATCGGTAACTTAAGAAACCCAGCACTATCGACAGTACAATGCCTAAATAAACAAAACCCTCTCCTAAAGATAAATGGTGTATGGCCACCACAATAGGCCAATGCCAAAGATAGATAGAATAAGACCACTTACCTAACAACTGAAATATCATGTTGCCCGTAACAATGCTATGTTCCCTGTGAGATTGGATAACTAAAACCGTCCCCAGTGTAGGCAATATCGCCAGATACCCCGGCCACGAGTTTTCTTTGGAAATAAGCAAAAAGCTGAGCACAATGAATCCGACTCCAGATAACTCCATCGCTTTACTTGCCTTTTCTCCTACTCGTACAGGATAAAGATACGCTAAACCACCCAACATCATCTCCCAAGCTCTAGTGGGTAGTAAATAATAGGCAGGGTTAGGCCATTTATCCGTGACATAAACACAGAGAAGAAACCCAAATAGCGTTAAAGAGAGAATGGTCAATTTCATTGTTGCCACTGACATAAAACGTTTCATGACAATAAGAATCAGTGGGTAAATTATGTAGAATTGCCATTCTGTAGATAGAGACCAAGTATGCAGAAGCCACTTTTCATACGATATAGAGTCAAAATATCCAGACTCTTTCCAATAAATTAAGTTGGATATAAAACCCAGACTGCTCGCGACATGTTTTGCTAACGCTTGGAAGTCTAATGGTGCAAAAAAGATCGCACCAAGCAGTAACAAAATGGCGCAGAGGGCTGTCAATGCCGGGATAATTCGGCTTGCTCGCGCGACGTAAAATTTGGAGATTGAGAAGTTTCCATGTTCAAGCCCTGTAAATATTATCCCTGTCATTAGAAAACCAGAAATAACAAAGAACACATCGACTCCAACAAAACCACCAGGCATCCAACTTGGATTGAAGTGGAATAACATCACAGCTAATACCGCAATCGCTCTTAAACCACTTATGTCTTTTCGAAACGTCACAAGCCTATACCTGATTAATAAAACACTCAGTCAAAATGAATCTGGGAGGAAAGTAAGGTTATCCTAATTAGCCTACAGTGAGAATAATGAGGAAGCGCCCTAGTGTTTTATAAATGATACTGAGAGCAAACATATCGGCAGTGAAGTTTTCTGATTAGATTGCGCAGGGGCGGCACTTGCAGGCCACCGTATTGGTGAGTCGTAATGCGAGGTAGAGTAGAGGTACCATTTTTAGGCGAGCAAAACGACGAAAGGCCGCTATAAAAGCGACCTTTCTATGTATGGTACCGGTGGGCGGACTTGAACCGCCACGCCCGAAGGCAACGGATTTTGAATCCGTCGTGTATACCAATTTCACCACACCGGCATCTCGGGGCTGTGCCCTCTGATGTGATGCATTATACGTATGCTAACTATCGAAGCAAGAAGAAAAGCCTTAATAAACCATCGTTTGCTGATTATTTCGCCATAAAGTGTGACCATACAGCATCCCTGACCAAACGGAAGGCAAAATTATTCTGTTTACCTCTTAACGACGGTTGATAGTAATATCCGATACGTAGCCATTTCCCGCGGATGAAAGCGCCTCACGCATCATTGTCGCGGCGTCTTCGACTGTCATGAAACTGCTGGTATCAAGCGGCTTTCCGCTGGTATGCCAGAACTCGGTTGCCATCCCTCCGGGATAAACCGCAATAATGTTCATTGGCTTTCCCTTTAGCTCTAAACGAACTGACTCAACCAATCCTTTCACTGCCCACTTAACGGCACAATAAGTTGATTCCTGTGCTTTGGGTTGCTGAGCCGCTGTCGACATTACCATCACAAAGTTAATCGGCTTATCTTGATAACGAATAACCGATTCACGTAACACGGTAATGGCGCTGGTGACATTATTTTCTATCAGCTGAGAGATCTGCTCAGGTTGCTGATCACCGAGTAAGCCAAAGTAACCACTGCCCGCACAATGGATGATCATTTCTGGGGAATCATCTAAGGCATCAAACAAGCGAGAAACTGAAGGATAGGATGTCAGATCACAAGTGAGCTGTTGCGAGCGGTTAGATAAACCCTTTGCAACCGCATTTAACTTATCTTGACTGCGTCCAGTCAAGAATGTCGCCTTACCATCCGCATCATATTGCGCGGCAAGCTGCGCTCCCAATCCACTACTTGCTCCCGTAATTACTATCATCTCGTTACTCTTTTGCTCTTGATTTGAGTAAGAGGGTTCATAAGCCCCCTTACTTAACACATACTGCCTTTATAACGCAGTTGGTTTTAATCTCAGTCATCAATTAGGCAGTCTGTGCGCACGGTCTCTTTTCAGATTAGAATCGAAGCTTTATTCTTTCGCCTAATTTTGATTTTGGTAAGTAGGTTTTATGTCAGCCACAGACTCTTTGCCACCAGCGGGGCTCTTTCGTCGCTTAGGTGCACTTTTTTATGATGGGCTCATTATTGTCGCGGTGGAAATGATGGCAGCGGGCATTGTGATAGCGGTTTTGCATGCGTTAATGGCGATGGGACTGTTTGATGTTGCGGGCTATGCGGACGTGAGTGATTTCTTGACTAACCACCCAGTCTGGAGCCCAGTCTACACCGCTTACTTGGCGTTTGTATGGATTTATTTCTTCGTCTTCTTCTGGACCCGTGCAGGTCAAACCCTGGGAATGCGGGCTTGGAAACTGCACCTACGAGCTAACGACGGCTCACCAATTACGACAACTCAAGCCTTGATTCGAGTTGCGACGTCGGGCTTTGGTCTGGCCAATCTTACCGTGCCTATTGATCCTAAAAAACGCGGCTTCCATGATATCTGGGCAAAAACCGAAGTGGTGGTATTACCCAAAGCCAATTAAGCATTGGTGAAAAACGTAAAAAGGAAGGCTTGCCTTCCTTTTTACGTTATCGCTGGTTAATCAACTTTTAACTCTTTTAGCATAGCTTCTGGAAGCGCCAAATCATCGTTTTTGTTGACCGCAATCCCTGAATCAATGATCGCTTGAGCAATCTGTTTTGCCTCCTCAAGAGAGTGCATTGCAGCAGTACCACACTGGTACTCATTCAGTTCAGGGATCTTATTTTGACTTTCCACTTTTAGCACATCTTGCATCGCCGCAAGCCATGCATCCGCCACTTGAGGTTCTTGAGGTGTGCCAATCAAACTCATGTAAAAACCTGTGCGGCAGCCCATTGGTGAAATATCGATAATTTCTACACTCTCGCCATTCAGATGATTACGCATAAAACCTGCGTACAAATGCTCCAGTGTATGGATACCTTTCTCTGAAAGAATGTCTTTATTTGGTGCAGTAAAACGCAGGTCGAAAACCGTAATGGTATCGCCTTTAGGGGTCGTCATGGTTTTCGCCACACGTACAGCAGGTGCATTCATACGCGTGTGATCTACTGTAAAGCTATCTAATAACGGCATTGTCCTTCTCCTCTCAAGCTAGTATTAGAAAAACCAGCTTCGGTTATTTTCCAGTTCTTGTCGGCACTGCTTAAGTTGCCAACCGTAATCCTTTGCTTGCTGCTCAACCTTGCGAGCAACCTTTAATAAGCTCGGCTTAGATTGATACGATTTACGCTTATAACCACCTCGACCTTCATGGTAAGCCAAGTATTGGTTATACGGGTCCCATTTCGATACACCAAGTTGCTTTTGCGTTTCGCTAGTATACCAACCAATGAACATCAGAGAATCAGAGAAGTTGGATCTTGAGCCTCCATGGTTGGTCGCTTTTTGAAAGTCTTCCCAGGCTGGGTCTTGAGCTTGAGCATACCCGTATGCACTACTCACTCTGCCCCACGGAATAAAACCTAATAGGTAATCTTTGGGAGGACGAGCATCATGGCGATAGCTACTTTCTTGCTTAACGAATGCCATCGCAATTTGGATTGGCGTCCCCCACTCTTCTTGCATATCAACAGCATCGTCATACCAAGCCGGTTTCTCTCGAAAAATTTCGCACAGATTGGAGTGATTTTTTGGCGGAGCCGTCGCACAGCCCGCCAAAGTCACTGCAGAAAGAAGTATTGCTAACGTCCTTGTCACTTGAGAACCTTATGCATTGAGGTACGCAAAGTAATCAGCAAGAAATGCATCAAAATCGAGCTCATCCGCAGCTTCCACATCAGCTTGAGCACGAACGGAACGCTCCACTTCTTGCTCCATTAACGCAGCATTATAGGTTCGGTATTGATGATTAAGGTGCTGTTGACGGTAGCGTTGACCAAACTCACAGCCGACTTTGCCCAAACCACCGAGACGCTTGGTATCAGCAAGCAATTGGCCAGATACTGTCAGCTCTGGGTTGTCTATCCACTCCAACAACTTAAAGCACACGGCTTGGTACTCATTTCCACCATGTGCTGCGTCCATAAGCTCAGCTATCTGCGTCAATTCAACAAACACGCGCTTAGCCCAGTCTTGGAGGCTTAAGACTTCACCTTTGCAGCCAATTTGCAGCTCGAGGCCCGGTTTTCGACCTTCAGCGATCACTTTATTCCAGTTTTCACGCCAGCAAGCTTGCTCACAGTAGTCCATATCTTCCGAGTCGCTTAATGCCGCCCATGCTAAAAATAGATCTAAGAAACGCACTTGCTCTGCATTGATACCGACCGAACTGTATGGGTTAACGTCCAATGAGCGCACTTCAATGTATTCCACACCACCACGAGCCAACGCTTCAGAAGGTTTTTCTCCGGATTTCGCAACGCGCTTTGGACGAATCGGCGCATACAGTTCATTCTCAATTTGCAGCACATTGCTATTAAGCTGATGATATTCACCATTCACCTTAACCCCGATCTCTGCAAACTCTTCAGATGGCGTTCGAATCGCAGTATTGAGTCCATCAAGGTACTCTTCCAGGCTATTGAAACCGATCTTCAACGCACTTTGTGCACTGTTGGTATATCCCAGGTCACTCAAGCGTAATGACGTTGCATGAGGGAGGTACAAGGTTCCGCCGATCTTCTCAAACGGTAGCTTTGTCTCACGCCCTTGGATGAATGAGCCGCACAAAGCGGGTGACGCACCAAAGAAGTAAGGAATCAGCCAACCAAAACGGTAGTAATTGCGGATTAGGCCAAAGTACGCTTGAGATTTACTCTCTTGACGCTGCTGTTCATCTTGCTGACCATACAGCTGATCCCAAAACGACTCAGGGAATGAGAAGTTGAAGTGCACACCAGAGATGATCTGCATCAGGCTACCGTAACGGCGCTTTAGACCTTCACGGTAAAGGGTTTTCATCTTGCCAGAATTCGAAGAGCCATACTGAGCTAAATTGATGTCATCTTCACTTCCGACATAACAAGGCATCGATAGCGGCCACATTTTCTCTTCACCCAACTTGGTTTGAGTAAAATGATGAATGTCTTCTAACTGAGCAGTCAGAGTATCAATATCTTGAGAAACAGGCGTGATAAACTCAAGCAACGATTCAGAAAAGTCGGTGGTTATCCAGTTATTCGCATAAGCAGACCCCAATGCCTTTGGATGTGGCGTGGTCGCAAGGTGCCCATCTTGATGGTAGCGAAGCGTTTCGCGTTCGACACCGCGGCCAAAGGATTTAAATACTTCTGGGTTTCGTGCAACTCGCTCAAGTCGCGCAGCAAATTCAGTCAAAATGAGGTTCGCTTATATCAAGGGTTCAGCGACAGCCAAACCGGTCAAGTAATTTATAAAGAGTGACAGTAGTCACTCTTTTTCTTTGCTCTATGTTATGTGTACTCTAGCGGATGATTTCAAGCTCTTCTATCGGGATTTGCAAACTTTCTAATTGCGGTTTTAGCGATTTTGCGTCTCCAACAACAATGATTTGGTAATCATCTGGACTAAACCATTTCCCAGACAACTTATCCAACGTCGACTTATCAACTGTTTCAACGATTTCGTTACGTTGCTTCAAATAATCTTCATCCAGGCTGTACGCTAGAATACTACTTAACAACTGAGCTTTCTGTGAAGGTGTTTCATACTTCAGTGCATCTTGTTGACCGACGGCCAAGCGTAAAAATTTCATCTCATCGTCGGTCATACCAGAAACACTGTACTCATTGAGCTCATTCTCAAACTCGCGAATCGACGCTAATGTCGAATCAGCACGAACCTGAGCCGAGAACACTATCGCTCCGACTTCTCGGTTTGCTGCTAGATAACCACTAGCACCATAGGTATAGCCTTTATCTTCACGCAGGTTTTGATTGAGTCGACTATTGAAGTTTCCTGCTAGATTGAAATTCGCCAACTGAGTCAGGTAAGTCTCCCCGGTGGCATCAAAAGGTAAGCCTTGGCGAACGAACCGAACAATGCTTTGCGGAGCTCCGGGTTTATCAACAAGATAAATTCTCTGCTCTTGTGGTGCTTTGACAACTTGAGGGCGCAACAGAGGAGCCTCTTCACCTTGCCAATTTTCAATAAAGCCAAGCGCCTTTTTTGCTTGTCGTTTAGAGAGATCACCTACAACCACAATTTGTGCTCCTTGAGGCGTGTAGTGGGTGTGATAAAACTCTTTTACATCCTCAAGGGTTAACGACTGCACCGATGCCTGAGTGCCGTCATTCGGTCTTTGGTAGATAGAGCCTGAAAACAGAACTTGGCGTGTCGCTTGCGAGGCAAGCCAACTTGGTTTTTGATGTTGGTAAACAATGCCTTCCAACATCTGACGCTTGTTGCGATCAAAATCTTCCTGCTTAAATGCCGGCTCAAATAAGATCTCTTCAACCAAAGCTAAAGTTTGTGGCAGGTTTTTCTCTAAACTCGACACAGAAATACTGGTGGTATAGTTGGCTGCATCAATCGATACCGAACTGCCCAACTTATCCAACTCTGCTTGCAGTTGTTCAACGCTCGATTTTAGCGTTCCTTCTTGCATCATCGTCGCGGTAAGATTGGCTAACCCCTCTTTTCCTTTTGCGACATAACGCTCGCCTGCTGGGAAACGAATATTCAACTGTACCGTCGGTGTTTCATCACTCACGGTGCCAAGCAGCTCTGCACCATTATCAAAGTACAGGCTATACAGTTTAGGCATCTGAGCTTTAACGCCTTCGGCAACTTGAGGGGTAATCGAGCGATCAAAGCTATCCACCGGACGACGATACTCTAGATCTGACTCTTGCACTTTCGCATACTCAGGAAGCGTACGCGCAGGCGTTTCAAACGTGGCAGGTTTGACCGCAAACTCGGTTTTTCCTCGTGGTACCACGCTAAGCGTCACTTTAGCGTGACCATTCACGTAGTCTTTATACGCTTTCATAACCGACTGCGGTGACACCGCGCGAATCTGCTCTAACTGCGTCTGTAAACGATCGGGCTGGTTATAAAACGTCTGGTTAGAAGCGAGCTGAGAGACCTTGCCTCGAACACTTTGCAAAGCAAACACGGCATCAGCTTCAGCCATGCCCGTGATTTGGTCCAAACGCGCCTGATCAACGCCCTTGGCTTCAAATTCATTCAAGGTTTGCATCAATTCCTGATATAGAGGTTTCAATTGGCCGCTGTCACCGGAAGGTGCCATCGCATACACGTAAAAATTACACGCAAGTTCAGCGCAGTCTTGAAACGCACCAGCATCCACCGCCTTTTGAGTTTTGACCAACTTCTGGTAGAGCAAACTGTTGGCACCGCTACCTAATACATTTGCCAGAGCATTGAGTGAAGCTTGAGTCTCTTCACCGCGGTACGTGGTCGGCCACCCCACGACGACCATCGGCTGCTGAATACGATCTTCAAGCGTGATATACCGATCTCCCTCTAGCTTCGCCGGCTGTTTTGGCGCGCTTTCAACCGCTGGTCCAGTTGGAATGGATCCAAAGTATTTGTTCACCCATTCTAAGGTTTGATCCACATCGAGATCACCACCAATGGTCAAAACGGCGTTGTTAGGTCCATACCAGCGCAAGAAGAAGGCTTTAAGATCATTCACATCAACTCGATCTAGATCTTCGACGTAGCCAATAGTTTGCCATGAGTAAGGATGACCTTCAGGGTACATGGCTTCACCAATCTTCTCCCACATCAAACCATAAGGGCGGTTATCGTAGTTCTGCGCTCGCTCGTTTTTGACTGTATCACGCTGAATTTCAAACTTACGCTGTGAGACAGCATCAAGCAAAAAGCCCATCCGGTCAGATTCTAGCCAGAGCATCTTCTCTAATTGGTTAGAGGGCACGGTTTCAAAATAGTTAGTGCGATCTCGGTTAGTGGTACCGTTTAATGTGCCACCGGCTTCGGTAATGATCTTAAAGTGCTCTTGATCACCGACATGCTCACTACCTTGGAACATCATATGCTCAAAGAAATGGGCGAAACCAGATTTGCCAATCTCTTCCCGTGCTGAGCCGACATGATAGGTAACATCGACATGCACAAGAGGATCCGAATGATCCGGTGAAAGTATAACCGTTAAGCCATTGTCTAATTGATACTTAGAATAAGGAATGCTTGCCTTACCCGGTTGCGTGTCCACCTGTTCAATTAAAGTGATGCCTTCCGGTAAAGACGAAAAAAGTGAGACTGAAGGTATAGAGCTGTTTGAACAGCCGTAAAGAGCGACGAGAGAAAATGCACCAAGCCAGATTTTTCTCATGACTTCCCCTTAGAAAAAACCATAATAAAGTGCAGCAAGTAAGCTGTATCGGAAAGCTTTGCCAATTAAGACAAGCCAGAAACAAGGCCAGAAACGCATACGCAACCAACCTGCTGCAAGACAAAGTGGATCGCCAATCACAGGCAACCAACTGAAAAAGAGTGACCAGTAGCCGTATTTACTCAACCACTGTAAAGCTTTATGACCATGCTTTTCGTTTTGAGTTCGATTTGGTAACCACCAACCCAGCCAATAATTCGTTAAGCCACCTAGGGTATTTCCCAAAGTGGCGACAACAATGATAACTGTGGTGGAATATTGATTTAAGCTTAAGGTCGCAATTAGGCCTGCCTCAGAGCCACCCGGTAATAGGGTTGCACTGAGAAACCCAGTGATAAACAGCACCCAGAGTGCAGAATCAGAAAACCATAATGCGATAGATTGAAAGGCAGCGTTAAACGCCTCTAGCATTGCATATCAAGCAAAACCTTGCCTCGTGTGTGTCCTGTCTCAATTTGTTCGTGTGCTTGTGCTACTTGATTCATCGGATATGTTTTGTAAATTTCTGTTTTGAGTAAGCCAACACCGACCATGTAAAGCAGCGCATCTAATTGTTCAGGGTTAGGGTCAACCAACATACCTGTCGCATCAAAACCGAGTAACTTGGCCTTTTCACAAATTAACTCGGCACTTAATGTCGGTACAGTGACCACTTTAGCACCGTCTTTCAAGCACTTAAGTGCATCTAAGGCGGCATCCCCACCGACCAAGTCAATCAAAACATCAGCTTCTTCAACTCGCTCGGAAACAGGTGCAAACTGGTAATTGATCGCGTGCGCGCCCAAGGTCGCCATGTAATCGAGATTCGCTTCACTGCAAGTGGTAAACACTTCTGCTTTTGCCGCAACCGCTACCTGAATAGCAATATGACCGACGCCCCCTGCCCCTGCGAGAATCAACACTCGGTCGCCTTCTTTAACCGCAGCTTTATCGAGTGCCTGCACAGCAGTTTGACCGGCAAGCGGTAACGCGGCCGCCGCTTCTAGAGTTATAGAATCGGGCACTAAACTGAGCTCAGCTTCCGGCACACACAAGTATTGACTGTATCCACCGCCTTGTAGTGGAAAACCAATAAAACCAGCCACATTATCACCCACGGTAAAACGCGCGCTGTTATCACCGCAACCTACCACTTCGCCAGCAATGTCATAGCCAGGAACCCAAGGTAAATTATCTTTGTTTTCTGAGGCAGCCCAGCCAAGTCCGGCACGAGTTTTAACATCAATAGGGTTCACGCCAGCAAACGCCACTTTAACAAGTACTTCACCAGCTTTCGGTTCAGGAATGGCAGACGATTGAATCACCAATACATCAGGTTGACCAAATTGAGAGATTGCGATTTGTTTGTTTTCCATTTCTTCATTTCCCTATCGATAGCAAAAAGGGATGCTAGAGCATCCCTTTGAATATATACCATTTATTGCTATCAAGTTAACCGATCGGTTTCAAATTAACCAACAACTTACCTGATTTCATCATTAACCCACCAGTGCGAGCAAAATACCTGCCGCTACTGCAGAGCCAAGAACACCTGCTACGTTCGGCCCCATGGCATGCATCAACAAGAAGTTTTGTGGGTTAGCATCAAGGCCAACCTTATTCACCACTCGTGCCGCCATTGGCACAGCAGAAACACCCGCCGCACCAATCAGTGGGTTGATGTCTTCTTTGGAGAACTTGTTGAGCAGCTTAGCCATTAAAACGCCCCCTGCGGTACCAATACTAAAGGCAACCGCGCCAAGCGCTAAGATACCTAGAGTTTCGACATTCAGGAACTCTTCGGCTTGAAGCTTGGAACCAACGCCAAGGCCAAGGAAGATGGTAACGATGTTAATCAATTCGTTTTGAGCCGTCTTAGACAGACGATCAACCACACCAGCTTCTCGCATTAGGTTACCCAAGCAGAACATACCGACAAGAGGTGTTGCTGAAGGTAAGAACAAAATGGTCATCAATAGTACTGCCAATGGAAAAAGGATCTTCTCCCCTTTGCCGACATGGCGCAGTTGAGCCATTTGCACTTTACGTTCTTCTGGAGTAGTCAGCGCTTTCATGATTGGTGGCTGAATAATCGGTACCAACGCCATGTAGCTGTATGCCGCCACCGCAATCGCACCTAGCAGATCAGGCGAAAGCTGACTTGCTAAGAAGATAGCGGTAGGGCCATCTGCACCACCGATGATAGCAATCGAGGCCGCATCTGGCATGCTAAACTCCATACCGGGTACGTAGTTAAGCAAGATCGCACCAAACAGAGTCGCGAAAATACCAAACTGGGCCGCTGCCCCGAGCCACAAGGTCTTAGGGTTCGCAATCAAGGCACCAAAATCCGTCATGGCCCCGACACCCATAAAGATAAGCAGTGGGAAGATCCCCGATTCAATACCAACGTAGTAAACGTAGTAAAGAAGACCGCCTTCTTCGGTAAAGCCTGCGTTAGGAATGTTAGCTAAGATTGCACCAAAACCAATCGGCAGAAGCAGTAATGGCTCAAAGCCTTTACGAATAGCCAAAAACAGCAGCGTACAACCTACCAAGATCATACAGATCTGGCCAAACTCGAAGTTAGCAATCCCTGTTTCAGACCAAAGGGTCATTAATCCTTCCATGGTACTCCCTTACGCTAAGCTAATCAGGGGCGCACCCACTGTAACTGAATCACCTTCTTTGACGTGGAGATCTTGAACGATACCACCACGTGCAGCACGAACTTCGGTTTCCATCTTCATTGCTTCAAGAATCAGTAACACGTCGCCCTCAGCAACCTGAGCGCCACTTTGTACATTAACCTTAAAGATATTGCCTGCCAGCGGCGCTGGTACAACTTCAGAATTACCTGCAGGAGCAGCCGGCGCTGGTGCCGCCTGTGGCGCAGCCTGAGCAGGAGAAACGGACGTCAACTGACCTTGCGGACCAACTTCAACATCGTAAACTTGACCATCTACCTTCACGCTGTACGTCTCGATTCCACCTTGAGCTGGTTGCGCGACAGGCGCAGAAGCAGGGGCTTCTTCTAACCAAGGAGCAGGTTCGAACGCATCAGGATTTCTGCGGTTCTTGAGGAATTTAAGGCCAACCTGAGGGAACAACGCATAAGTAAGCACATCATCAACCGTATCCTCAGCCAGAGAAATGCCCTCTTCTTTTGCTTTAGCGAGTAAATCGTCGGTCAAGGTATCCATTTCAGCTTCTAGTAAGTCCGCTGGGCGACAAGTAATCGCCTCTCCACCATCCAGTACTTTAGCTTGTAGCTCTGCATTCACCTCAGCAGGAGCGGCGCCGTACTCGCCCTTCAGAACCCCGGCCGTCTCTTTCGTAATACTCTTGTAGCGCTCACCGGTAAGAACGTTGATCACTGCTTGAGTACCCACGATCTGGGAAGTTGGCGTCACTAATGGGATATAACCAAGATCTTGACGTACGCGTGGGATCTCTTCCAACACTTGATCAAGCTTATCGGCAGCACCTTGCTCTTTCAGTTGACCTTCCATATTGGTCAACATACCACCTGGTACTTGAGCGATTAAAATACGAGAATCAACCCCTTTCAATTGACCTTCAAACTTCGCGTACTTCTTGCGAACTTCACGGAAATAAGCAGCAATTGGTTCGATTTGGTCTAGCTTCAGGTTGGTATCACGCTCTGTTCCCTGCAGCATAGCCACAACCGTTTCCGTTGGCGTGTGCCCATATGTGCAGCTCATAGACGAAATCGCGGTATCTAAAATATCGACACCTGCTTCAACAGCTTTTACTGCCGTTGCAGTGGATAGACCCGTTGTAGCATGACAATGAAGCGCTAAAGGAATATCGGTAGAAGATTTGATGCGAGTAATTAACTCTTCCGCTTCATAGGGTTTAAGCAAACCAGACATGTCTTTAATACACAAAGAGTGACAGCCGAGATCTTCCAATCGCTTCGCTAGGTCAACCCAAGTGTCGGTGTTATGAACCGGGCTGGTTGTATAAGACAGCGTGCCTTGAGCATGCGCGCCCACATCTACCGCTGCCTTCACTGCTTTTTCAAAGTTACGTACATCGTTCATTGCATCAAAGATACGGAATACATCCATACCATTGGCATGCGCACGTTCAACAAACTTCTCAACAACGTCATCTGCGTAGTGGCGATAACCTAGCAAGTTTTGACCACGCAGTAGCATCTGCATTGGGGTGTTAGGCATCGCTTTTTTCAGTTCTCGTAGGCGCTCCCATGGATCTTCGCCCAAGAAACGAATACACGCATCAAACGTGGCACCGCCCCAAGTTTCAAGAGACCAGTAACCTACTTTATCCAGCTCTGCTGCGATAGGTAACATATCTTCAAGACGCATACGAGTCGCAAACAGCGATTGATGGGCGTCACGAAGAACCACGTCGGTTAAAGCTAGTGGTTTAGACATGCTCATTAACTCCTTTTAATCCATTCAAATGCTACTTAGCAGTAGAGGTACGATATTGATGTACCGCAGCAGAAATCGCCGCTACTACCTTCGGGCTAACAGCAGAAGAGGTTGGTTGAACTTTATTATTTTGGTTTGGGGTTGCGATCGGCTCTGGTACTTCTTCGGGTACCAACTTTGACATTAGCCGAACGAGATAGACAAGAATAGTGAGGAATAGAAACACAACGACCATGCCGGTAAGCATTAACGTCGCTGCATCTACTAGCAGGCTTCCAATATTATCCATTTTTGCATCCTTTCTTTGTCATCCTGACATAGAGCTTTAGGCAGATAGCGAGGACTTCATGTCCAAAACCACCTAAAAGTGACCAGTTATTGACTGGATTTCTTTGTTCAGGACGAACGATGTGATCCCGACAAGAAGTCTAGGATTATCTCGATTGGTTAAACTTTGTCAATTTTGTTTAAAGCAGTCTTGATGATAATGCACATATCTAAGGGTTAATACGTCATACAAATCACATAAATCTGCAATATCAGGTTAAATAAGGATAAATAACTGTCGATTTCTAGACGTTATTTCAAATTCAATAGGATTACTGCGATAGGGTTAATGTTTCCAAAAAAACTCTTTGTAAAACATTAAGTTGTATATCTAAAGTTAAAGAAATGATAATGAAATGTTAATAAAAAAGCCCTGCTATTTCTAGCAGGGCTTTTC
>NZ_AEVT01000131.1 GCF_000189275.1 Vibrio sinaloensis DSM 21326
TATGAGATTTGATTTTTCCCTGTTGTCATAAAGCATGAAAGAACCACTAATGACATCTATTCTCAATAACTCAATAAATGAAGTCACAATAGGTATAATTTAAAATCTGGACAACCCAGACCTAAGCTAAAGCTCAAAATCAGCAAAATCAATTATTTAACAAACCAAAAAGCCCAACAAAACCGATACAAAACAACAACTTAAACCAAAAAAACAGACAAGAACAAATAACGACCACCTCAAAACCGACAGTATTAAAATCATAAAACGGCAAATTATGCCGTTAAAAGTCAAAGTAAAGTTATCATTTTAAGCTTTAGATAAATTAAAACTTGATCAACACCTAAAAATACTGCTATTCTAAAAGATATAGAGTTAAACATCACTTTTAAGGAGCAGTGGTATGATTACTTCTTCACAAAAACAAGGACTTGTAATGATCGCAGTTGTTGTTGGCCTAATGACACTGCCGATGATGTACTAGTCAAATTCAAGAAAACAAAAAGGGACGCTTAGGCGTCCCTTTTTGTTTTTCCGCAGATTTTTTCGACAAAACACGCTGTATTTGTAGACGTATTTCTAATTCTTGAACAAAGACAAAAACCTCTACTTTCAACAGCTTTATTGAATATGCTTAGATAAAATATCCCAATGAGCATAATAGAAAAATAGTGCTGCCAGTGTAATCAAGGTCATTAGAGTGATCGCCGCTCGCCATACAAAGCGACTACTGCGCGGAGTCAGCTCTTTCTCACATTCATCACAAGCCGTTAAAAAATCATTTTGATTGTCTAGCTTGTAATCTTCTTCATGTACCACTTTGTTTCTTATGGTCGCGATATAACGCAGCTTACCGATCACATCATGAGGTAAACGCTCTTCACAGCTGGTGATCAACTGATGTAATCCTTTCCCCTCAGCGTGATACTGGGTGCGCAGTAGTTTTTCTAGCTTACGCGTTCGAACGACTACTTTTTCGATATCAGACATGGCTTCCCTCCATCCGCTAGTTAAAGTTTAGGGGTAAAATAGTGCCGCTTCCAACTTACGACCACTATCACTCGTTGTGGCTATTATCTTCCATATCAACCACAACGGAAATCGATTCCCAGTAAATTAATGTAAAGGAATCAAAGACTAGCTTTATCAGCATACTGACATTTTTACTCAACCCGTGTGATATGCCTCGAATAATTCATTCAAGGTTCGCACCAAGTTATCAGTCACTGACTCAAGCTCCCATTTAGCAAGCAAATAACCGCTAAAATAGCCAAGATTAGAAGGGGGATCTCATCATGCCAATCACGTTGATTGTTGCGATTATAGTGTTCATCATCTTTAGTGCTTGGGCATTCTATAGCTTTTACACAAGGCATATTCAGGGCCAAGGCGCCCAAGAGCAAACCGTAGAGATTACAGTGTTAGATAAGCAGACGATTGATGTTCCTGACGCTCAACCAGGGCAAGAAGATCAGGAGTTTTGGATTTATGTTCAGAAAGGACGTTTAGGTCCAAAGCGCGAATTTCAAGTCGGAGTCCACTATTATCACGCTTTAAACCCTGGTGATAAAGGAACCCTTACCTACCAAGGCGACAAGTTCCTTCATTTTGCATTGAAGCGTTAAGGCAATAGCCAGCGGGTACGAGCGGAACGGGACAACATCCAACTGACGAAAAGCGCACCCGCACCGCTTATGACAATCCATACGGGGATTACCCAACCAGGGTGCCCCTCATACCAAGCAAACTCTTTCATCGGCCAGAGAAAAATCGGATGCAAAAGATAAATCCCTAGACTGTGTTGGCTAATAAAGCCGACAACTTTATTGGTGTTATCCGACAAGCCTTCGCCGAAATAACGACAAAGCATAAATACCATGCTCGCCGCCAGCACCACATTAATCGTTTTGTAGGATAGCCAACGCCCTACCGTGTATTTGTCTGCATCTAAGCTGCTTGCCACAACCATGTAAACCGTCGTGAACAACGCAGCGATCCCGAGAGCCACAAAGGTTGCAATGGTGGCGCGATTGAGCGGGACTTTTTTCCACAGCAGGTAGCCCAAAGGCAAATAGCCACTGTAAAGCCACAACTCGTGACTCCAAAAACCGTCGATACCTGCCAGAAAAAAGCTCGTTGTCACTAACCAAATAGCGGTAAACGCGTAGATCGCGGCGTCATCATCTCGCTTCACTAACCACCGGAAAATGGGCATGACAAAATACAAAGGTATAAAGTAGTAGAAGAAACCGAGGTGATAATAGGTGGCGTGCTGCGGGCTGTTTACGAGCACTTCTTTGGCTAATGACCCGTCAAAGCCTTTTGCGCTCCAACCTGACAAGAACGCGTAGAACAGGGACCAAATAAGAAAAGGAACCAGTACTTTACCCAAACGGCGCTGAACATAATAACGGGCATCAAACGGTCGCCGATCACTCAACATCAAAGCGCCAGAAATCAGGATAAATACAGGGACGGCCCAGCGAGTTACTCCGTTGGTTGCGACTGCAGTAAACCACTCATTGAAGGGGATCACCCCTAATTCATTCCTGTACGGTGCAAGTACGTGGATAGCGATCACTGCCACCGCGGCGACGCAACGTAGTAAGTCAAAAAATAGGACTCGTTCTCTCATCGGCTAACCTCTGATTATTAACTTACTGAATATAGCAATAAAAAAGCTGACCTCGATGCAATCTTGGTCAGCTTTTAGTCATGAGAATGTTGAAACTTTAAGCAATAGCGGCCTGTTTCACTTTCGGTAACTTAATAGAAATCAACGTCGTTAGCGCTAAGAACCCAAATGACACCCACAGACACGCGGAGAGTCCAGCCATTTGGAACACCCACCCAGACAAAATAGTGCCGATCAAACGTCCCATCGCATTGGCCATGTAGTAAAAGCCAACATCGAGTGAAACACCATCACCTTTGGCATAGCTAACGATTAAATAAGAATGCAATGAAGAGTTAACGGCAAATATGGCACCAAAAAGCATCAAGCCACCAACAATAACCAACTCTGGTTGCCAGCCAATTTGTACCGCATAGGCAATGAATGCCGTAACAATGGCCAGTGCCGCAGCCCACAGCATTGCAGCGTGACCATCAGGCACTTTCCCTTGCGCTTTACCCGTTATCTTTGGGGCTATGCCCTGAACAAAACCATAAGCAATGGTCCAAGCAGCCAGAAAGCCTCCAACCCACGAATGGTCCCATCCGAAGACACTTCCCAGATAAATAGGCAACGCAATCACGAACCAAACATCTCGCGCACCGAATAAAAACATACGTGCCGCCGACAGAATATTGATTGACTCAGACTTAGAAAAGATTTGCTTGAACTTAGGCTTAGTTTTCGCTTTACCCATGTCCGCTTCTAGGCTTAACACACTGCCAATAAAGACCAGGGTTAACCCTCCAGCCATTGCCAGTACCGCGTATTTAAAACCGATCGTCGAGAGCAAGAAACCACCGACAAAAAAGCCTGCCCCTTTCAGTGCATTCTTAGAGCCCGTGAGGATCGCTATCCATTTGTATAGCGCTCCCTGTTGCTCATCCGGAACCAAGGTTTTGATTGAGCTTTTGGCACTCATCTTGTTTAGGTCTTTCGCAATACCCGACATGGCCTGAGCAGCCATCACCCATGGAATCGTCAACCAAGATCCAGGAACCGCTAACATCGCCAAGGCAACAATTTGCAGTCCTAGTCCAAGGTTCATCGTCTTATTTAAGCCAAGCCGTGCACCTAACCAACCTCCAATCAAGTTCGTCACTACACCGAAGAACTCATAAAAGAGAAACAATGACGCTATCTCAAGTGAGCTGTAGCCGAGATCATAGAAGTAGAGCACCACCAGCATACGCAATGCGCCATCAGTAATGGTGAAGTTCCAGTAGTTGAACGTCACCAACATATATTGGCGAACACTTTTACTGAGATGGGAGAACATAGAGTCAGATCCTCATGAATGTACAGCAAACAGAGCTTTAGGCCTACGATGGTCCAAAAGCTCTGTATCCCCTCACTTTGCGGCTACCGCACGGATGTATTCTAGCTGGACAGGCTTAGTGAATGCCCCCGGTCGAAGCGCCTGTACTTGTGCGATGATGTCATCCAATTGCCACTGTTTTTCTAACAATAGATGTGCTGCGAACAACCCTGTGCGGCCCGAGCCACCCATACAGTGCATCGCCACTTTGCCACCGTTATCAAGGATGCTATGCAGTGTAGGACTCGCCGCCTGCCACTTATCAGCAAAGGCAGCATTAGGCGCACAATCATCTTCAATTTCTATTTGGAACCACTGCATACCAAGCTGCTGGGCTATACTCCCCAGTTGAGCAACATCTTTGCTTGCCAGTTCATCACTATCGAGAGCTGTGACTATGGCTTCGACACCTTGCTCTTTTAACTGAACCAATGAGGTCTCTAGATCAACCCCTTTGGTACCTGGGCACGGAGTAAGTACTAACGCACCATTATCAACGTCTAATTGCCAAGTTGGATGTGTCATGAGTGCTTTTCCTTATACCAAACCAACATTGCGAACCAGTTCCGCGGTACGTGTCGCGTAACCCATCTCGTTGTCATACCAAGCGTAAATCTTCACCATACGCTTACCAACCAGCATAGTAGACAGTGCATCGACGATAGTAGAGCGCTGGTCACCTTTGTAGTCGATAGACACCAATGGACGTTCTTCAAAGCCAAGAATGCCTTTGAGTTCGCCTTGTGCAGCTTCTTTCAGCAGTGCGTTAACTTCTTCAGCGGTCGTGTCTTGCTTCACTTCAAAGATGATGTCAGTAAGAGACGCATTCGCCAGCGGAACTCGTACTGCGTGGCCGTTGATGCGGTTTTCAAGCTCGGGGAAGATTTCGACAATCGCTTTAGCACTGCCTGTTGTGGTTGGAATTAAGCTCATGCCGCAAGCGCGTGCACGGCGCAAATCTTTATGCGGTGCATCAAGGATCGTTTGCGTATTAGTCAGATCATGAATGGTTGTAAACGATGCGTTCTCAATACCCAACTTCTCGTGAATCACTTTAACTACCGGTGCAATACAGTTAGTGGTACAAGAAGCAGCAGTAACAATCTTGTGCACTGCTGGATCAAAAATGTGGTCATTAACGCCAACCACAATGTTCGCAATACCGTCTTCTTTCACTGGTGCAGAAACCACCACTCGTTTTACACCTTGCTCAAGATACTTGTTGAGGAACGAAGTTTTACGATGAACCCCAGTCGCTTCAATCACGATATCGCAACCAGACCAATCGATTGCATCAATCTCTTTCTCTTGAGTGGTTTTGATGGCTTGACCGTTCACTAGGATTTGGTCACCTTGCGCTTTTACTTCATGGTGCCAGCGGCCTTGAACAGAGTCGAACTCCAATAGGTGCGCCAGTGTTGCGGTATCACCCGCGACGTCGTTTATTTGCACAAACTCCAGTTCAGGCCAGTCAAAAGAAGCACGTAGCGCCAAACGACCAATACGACCGAAACCGTTGATACCTACTTTAATTGTCATAACTTAATCTCTTTTATCTCAATTTATTGGCAGCAAACAGGTCGAGCCTGAATTGCATGAAGTCTTACTAAGTCTTGCTGGTACTCTGTTTTTAAACAGTTAGACGCAACAAGGTCATCAATCAGCTTTTTCATCCACCCAGGCAAGTCCGACGCCAAGCGGTAAAACACCCATTGTCCTTGTCTCACATCCACTAAAATGCCATTGGAGCGCAGCTGAGCAAGGTGGCGAGAAATCTTCGGCTGACTTTCTTGAAGGGCTTCCGTCAACTCACCGACACATAGACACTCTTCTCGAACAATCAGCATCAAGCTGCGCACGCGGGTCTCGTCGGACAATAATTTGAAAAACTGATGCGGTAACATTTAAAACATACTCATATATGGATATGCGTATATGTTTATTTATTTATCCGTAGAGATCAATCGTCAATCGACGATTGTCATAAAAGATTCACAATTGAAAGAGTCATGGAATGCGCTAGCAACGAAGACGAGCTACACGAGACGGTTGATATCCTGGCTCCAACGCTGAGCCTCAGAGATTCTTGGCATCACTTCATCCAGAGAGATATTGAGCTGTTGGCAAGCATTTTGAAGACCATACCAGTCGGCACGCTCATAGCATTCCTCAAGCTGTAACAGTTGTCCGTAGGGCCCTTGTCGCTCTAACAGCGCACGTTTAATTGATGCACACAAAGGCAGTTGACTAACTAACTCCGGTAACGAGACGTCAATTAAGGCATCGAGCATGGAAAACAGCCCAATGAGAAAAGCTTGATCACGATATTGGTTGAATGGGTTGTCCTTCGCCATCAATAGACAAAATTGCGCGCGTTGCAGCGATAAGTTGTACAGCTCTTTTGGCTTTTTAGTCGAAATAAACGAGGCTACGGCCAGAGACACAAAAATCTTAAGCTTATCTTGGCCAAGGTAAATCAATGCCTGACGAAATGAGGAGATGGTTACCTCTAAGCGATCAGACATGGTATTGACGAAACGCAGCAGTTGGTAAGACAAAGAGACATCTTTCGCGACAATTCGCTCGACTTTAATGAAATCGACTTCCGGCTGGCAGACCTCTTTAAACAGCTCCATAGCGATAAGCTGCTCAGGACTGAGGTAACCTTGGCGGCTCATTTCAGGCTTGCCAAAAAAGTACCCTTGGAAAAAGCTGAAACCCGCCGAACGCGCCGCAATAAACTCTTCTTCTGTCTCTACCCTCTCCGCTAAAAACTTACGCTTGACGCCTTTTGCCAGACGCTGACGAACAAAATCACATGCGGCATCAAGGCCCATCGCCATAATATCGAGCTTTACAATCTGAACAAATGGAAGGAAACGTTCCCATTCTGGACTGTAAACAAAATCATCTAAGGCAATAAGGTAGCCTGCTCGACTCAGTTTACGAATGGCAAGATAAAGCTCATCATTGGGAGTGCATGTTTCGAGTACCTCGATCACGACCTTGTCTTTAGGTAGCACCATGGGCAACTCGCGCAACAAGCTCTCTTGCGGAAAGTTAATAAAACAGCGTGAGGTCTCTATTGCTGGGTTGGTACCCAGCGATAGAAAATTTTCGACGATCAACCGATAAGTGGCTCGATTGGAGTCGATGTGGCTTGGGTAGGCATTTTTCTCGCCGTCACGAAACAGCAACTCATACCCGAGAGTATGTCGCTTAGCGTTGAGTATAGGTTGGCGAGCTACATACGTGTCGCGCGTCAAATGCTGCATTCGTGTCCTTGTGGTTATCTAAGCTTTCGCGGTAGCAAGCAATGCTCCACAGCCGACAAACATTGAGCCAAACAATTTATTAATTCTTCCCATCATTCGATCAGAACGAATAAAACGCCCCATCTGAGACGCCAGAGAGGTGTAGCCTAACATCACGACAGAATCGATAAATACCGTCGTTACTCCAAGGATGACAAGCTGAATCACTTGGTCTTGCGCTGGATCGATAAACTGGGGAAATAAAGCCACTAAAAATACAATAGATTTTGGATTGGTAAGGTTAATGAATACCGCTTTCTTCATCAAGGTAAATGCTGATAATTGTTGACTCTCTGCAGATGCACTTAAGCCATTGCTATCACGCCACTTTTGAATACCTAACCAAACTAGGTAAACCACCCCCACCCATTTGATCACCGTAAAGGCAGTGGCCGATTGCGCGACAAGAGCACCAATTCCAGCCCCAACCAATATGATATGGATAGTAAGACCCACTTGAAGACCAGCAATAGCCGCCACAGATTTACGCGTGCCATAACTCAAGCCATTGCTGATTGAGTTCACTGTACCTGAGCCCGGCGCCAAACTAAAAACAATTGCGGTGACCACATAAGCCAACCAAACATGCATATCCATAGACTTTTCCTCTCGACTAATACTCATTAGCCACACATAATCTAGCTTTGTAATGACAGATACCCGTTCAGGCTACACGTACCATGAATACTTCGAGCTCCAGCATTACTGCTTCTTATACTCAAGAGTCGGATTTTGAGCAAGCAATCAATGGTCGAATTGCAGAGCTATGGCACTCGCGTGAAGAAGGCACATTAAAATCATTCGATAAAACGCAACTGTTTTGGATTAGCCTAACCAACCCTAAGCACCGCAAAGCGATTGTGATCGTTAACGGACGAATCGAATGTACTTGGAAGTATCAAGAGCTATTCTACGACCTGTATCAACAGGGGTATGATGTCTACTCGTATGACCATCGTGGACAAGGCTACTCCGATCGGCTAATCGAAGATAAACAAATGGGCTATGTCGAAGAGTTTGATGATTACGTGCATGACCTGCATCGCTTGGTTAACCATTTTGAGCTAAGTAACTATCAAACCTGCCACCTGTTGGGTCATTCTATGGGGGGGAACATTGCTACCCGCTATGTTCAGACCTATCCAGATCACCCCTTCCATGCTATGGCATTGAGTGCCCCCATGTTTGGTGTCAACTTACCTTGGCACTTAAAACCGATCGCTCCTCTACTTGGTCAGATCCTGACTGCTCTCTACCCCAAACCAACCTTTGCACCAGGGCAGCAGGCCTATTTCCCAAAACCTTTTGCAGGTAACTTACTCAGCCAAAGTACGGTTCGTTATCAATGGTTTCGCGACCTGTACGAGCAAAAGCCAGAAATAAAAATCGGTGGAGCCAGTACTCGCTGGGTATGGCAAGGGTTAATAGCATCAAAGCAGTGCCATCAGATGACGCGCCAAATCAAGATACCACTATTGCTGCTACAGGCCAGTGAAGACCAGATCGTCTCTAACCAAGATCAGATTCGCTTTATGAAAAAGCTAGCGCGTACCAACATCCACTGCGCAATGAAAATCATTTATGGCGCCAAGCATGAAGTCTTGTTTGAGCAAGATGAGTACCGCAATGAAGCGTTGGACACAACGTTGTGGTTCTTGGATCAACATTCAACTGAAAATAGGAAAAACTAGAGCAAGATATTTACCCTCTTTTTCCCCTTTCTGTTCCAGTAGAATATGGCCTTAGCCCAATCTGGGTCGACTAACGCTTGTCAACGAGGGTGATATGACCGAAGCACGCAAAGAGACTCCTTTCCACATTGTAGCGTCTGATTTAGATGGCACTTTACTGGCACCCAACCACCAGCTAAGTGCGTTCTCTAAGCAAACGCTGAAAGAACTACACCAACAGGGTTTTACCTTTATCTTTGCGACTGGCCGTCACCATGTTGATGTGGCAGGTATCCGTGAAATTGCAGGAATTCCTGCCTATATGATCACCTCAAACGGTGCTCGAGTGCACGATCAGCAAGACCAACTGATGTACAGTCAGAATGTTCCACAAGAACTGGTTCAACCTGTGATCGACATGATTCGTAAAGATCCAGATATCTTTATCCATATGTACCAGAACGATAGCTGGCTACTCGATAGAGAAGACGAGATGTTGGCCAAGTTCCACAGCGAATCCGGCTTTGCTTATCAACGCTTTGAAGCGGCAAATGCACCAACGGATGGCATTGCGAAGATCTTCTTCACTCACCCTGAGCAAGACCACGACCATTTGGTTAAGTTCGAAACCCAGCTACGTGAAGCATACGGAGATCAGCTGAACATTGCCTTCTCAACACCTTGGTGTTTAGAAGTGATGGCTGCAAACGTCTCGAAAGGCGAAGCGTTAAAAGCGGTGGCCGAATCACTGAACCTTAGCTTGGATAACTGCATCGCATTTGGCGATGGCATGAATGATGTAGAGATGCTCTCAATGGCAGGAAAAGGGTTGGTGATGGGTACTTCACACCACAAAGTGATGGATGCACTGCCAAACAATCAAGTCATTGGCAGCAATGCAGATGATGCGGTCGCGCACTATCTAAAAGAGCACTTAATTTAAGTCGCTATTCGATAAGCAAGGAACTGTCTCCTTGCTTATCACTCTCGCTAACTTGGTCGTTTTTCTTTCGCCAAAATAGCCCTCCACTCCTCTTCACTCACAGGCATGATCGACAGTCGGTTACCTCGCTTAACCAAAGGCATATTTTCCAGCTCCGGCATCGATTTCATTACGGAGAGCGGAATCAATCGCTCTGTTTTACGCACAAACTCAACATCCACCATCACCCAACGAGGATTCTCAGGGTTCGATTTCGGGTCGTAATACTCACTCTCTGGATCAAACGCAAAATGATCTGGATAAGCTTCTTTGGTCACTTGAGCAATTCCTGCGACACCCACTTTTTTACACGATGAGTGATAAATCAGCACCAAGTCACCCTGTTTCACTTGATCACGCATCATATTACGCGCTTGATAATTGCGGACTCCTTCCCAACACGAACGGTTTTGTGTACGAAGTGTGTCAATAGAGAAAGTGTCAGGTTCAGTTTTAAACAACCAATATGCCATAATGACTTCCGAGTAATTCTGTATGAGGAAGATATAGCATGAAGGCGTGGCAAAACCCAGTCGCATTGGCGACCTTATTCGCACTCCAAGCCTGTTCAATCAACCCGGTTAACAAGGAAGACGTGCCTGTCCCCCAAGCAACGCTCAGTAATCCTGCTTCTGTCAAACCTCAAACTTTTATGCTGCGCGGTCAAATCGTACTCGGACATGAGGTCAGCTCTATTACACCTTGTGGCAGTCAACAGCAATACTGGCTGGATTTACCAAGGGATCGTTTCCAACAGGGCCTCTCTCTCGTAAGAGCACCTTATGAACCCTTATACGGTGAAGTCATTGGTCGCCTTGCTCCAGCAGGCGATGATGGGTTTGCTGCCGATTACTCTGCACGTTTTGTCGTTGATCAGGTCAACCTGCTGAGCGCCGAAAATCCAAATCGCTGTCAGCAACCAGAACAATCAACTCGAGCGTTTGGTGTGGAACCCGCTTGGTCTGTACGTTTCGCCGATGGTCAACTTGAGTTCACCCAAATAGGGCAACCGCCACAACGTTTTGCCATTGATTCGAGCCAAATTGAGCTCGATCGTCGTCGTTATGCTTTCCCACAAGGCAATCTCGAGCTAAAACAGCAAAGCTGTGTCGATGGTATGAGTGACAGCTTGTATGGTTGGACATCCGTATTTACCTTGAACGACAAAACCTATCGTGGCTGTGCAACACTCGCTAACCAAGATGCCACGCAAGATTGGGTGGCAACCTATCAGGCCCAAGCAAACCAAAGCACACCTTTTAGTGTCACTTTACAGCTCAATCCTGATCATACCGCTTCCACCACCTACCGCTACACCAGTGGTGAGGGCGACACAGTTGAACGGGGCGTTTGGCAACAATTACACCCGCAACAAGTTCAAGTAATCAGTACCCACTTACAAGGTCAGCCGCTCTTGTCAGAACGCTTATACAGTCGAGAGGGCTACCAACTCACCGCTGAGCAAGAGAAAGTTGGGAGCGTGGTCTATGACATCGCCAACGGCGGGCTCTCTCTGTATAAAACCAAACCAAGCCAAAGCCATAAGCCGACAAATAACCATCGTCAGTTGAGCGCTAACCAAGTTCCTTCCAGCGATGAATACAATCCCGCTGTCGACAAAGCTCTGCGTCAGTATTTTAAACTGCATAAAACCGACCCGAGCGGAACTCGCTATCGATGGCTGACTTACGATCTCAATGGCGACGGGAATGAAGAACTGCTCGCTCAGCTAGATTGGTGTGGCTCTGGTGGCTGTACGCTGTTAATTTTCGAGAACCACCAGCAAGGCTGGCGCTTTAACAGTCGCATTACTCTAGTTCAAACGCCCATTAACCTCGGCAGCAAACACAATAATGATTGGCAAGATTTGGTGTTGTTTGTCAGTGGTGGAGGCGCAGTCCCTAACCAACATCTGCTCAAGTACGATGGCGTGAGTTACCCGTTGAATCCTAGTAGCGAAGCTGTCGCAGGTTACGATGAGATCAGCCAAGTACAGCTGTTTTCCGATGGCTTAACTCCCCATCAAGGTGGAGTAACCTTGTAGATGTCCACCTCTTGCCCAAACTGTGGGCTACGCTATAACTGCGTATGCCCTCGCATTCCTCAGCTTCAGGTTGATGCCCACATTGCGCTGCTCATGCATGAAAATGAGCTAGACCGCGATACCAACACAGGCCAATGGGTGTCGAAGTCTTTAACCACCAGCAGCCAACATGTTTGGCAACGCAAACAAGCTTGCCCTGAACTCATCGCGTTACTGCAAGACCCTAAATGGATGCCGGTGCTGCTATTCCCTAGTGAAGAGAGTGTATCGGTTGCAAACATTCAACAATCAAGTCAGCAGAACGCCAGAAAACCTTTGTTTATTATTTTGGATGCGACCTGGCAAGAGGCCAAAAAGATGCTGCGAAAGAGCCCTTGGTTGGCGCAATTGCCAGCGGTGCACGTAACGCCCAGTCAAGCCTCTCGCTATCAATTACGTCGCAACCAAAATGAAGGCCACCTGTGCACACTGGAAGTTGCCGCCGAAGTCATTCGCGAACTGGGGGACAACCAGTCAGCACAACAATTGAACGATTTTTTGAACCACTACATGACCGTGTTTAAAGCCGATAAAAGTGGCCACGCTTACCAACCTGATCGTTAAAACAAGCGACTTGGCTCTGCAAGATAAAAGCCCTGCAAATAGTCGACACCTAAGTCTTCCGCTATCTGACAGACCTGCTGGTTATGGACAAACTCCGCAACCGTTTGAGCGTTCAGCGCCCGACATAGTTGCACCAGCTGATTGGTAATTTGGCGCTGCTTGTGGTCAACGTCTATGGTCTTAATCAAACTGCCATCCAGCTTAATGACATCGGGCTCTAAGCGAATGATCTCATCTATGTTGGAATAACCAGAACCAAAATCATCCACTAAGATACGCACACCCATTTTCTTAAAATGACCACACACCTCTGTCATTCGGGCAAAGTCTTTAATTTGTTCAGACTCTAAAACCTCAATACCGAGACGGCTCGGGTCATTCATGTTGCGGACTGACTGCTCAAGCAGGTCGAGAGTCTTGTCACTCAACATATCTTGCGGTGAAAGGTTGATCGAAAACGAGTCTTGCTTATTCGCCATATAATCTAGGGTCGAGGCCATCATGTAGCGACTCAAGCGTGTGTAGAGATGGGTCCCTTCAATAATAGGTAAGAAACGCCCCGGCGAAATCAGTGCACCATCATCCTCTATTCGTACCAAACATTCCTGCGAGACTTGCTCTCGGCTATGAGCAGCAAAAATAGGTTGGCTGTAAGTGATAATTCGCTGATTGAGGATAGCGCGACTGACGCTGCCCATCAGTTCCAACCGATCTTGTTGCTCCTCCTGACTCGTGGCACAGTCGCGCGCATTGATGAAGTGCGTATTGCGCTCTTTCCCTTTGCGCCTTGCATCGATGGATTTAAGTAACAACTCATCACCGGTAACCTGTGGGAAGTCAGCCACACTGGCAAGCCATACGGTTCAAAATTAATGTGCTCAATTTCATCCGCAAACTGAGCAAACTCTTGTTTAATGTAATCGCTTGAAAAGTCAGAGTGAAAAACGATCGCCCACTCAGCGGTACCAATGTAAAACAAGTTTTGGATGAAGTCGGAGCCGCGGTAATTGGATAAGCGCTCAACAAAGTGATCACTTAAATCACGGATCAACTCATCGGCTACCTGATAACCGTACTTCTCGTTCACCTGATGAAAGTTGGATAATTTCAACGTAATCACATGTTCACACGGATCGACGAGCTTTAGCCTTTCTTGCAACGCGACGCGATTTTGTAGCCCGGTATGCTTATCGAGTCGATAGCTTTTAATCAGCTTCTCGGTTTGCCTCGCCAACTTCTTCTCCATATCAATCCGAGTATTATCCAGTTCATCGATAGAGTAACGGATCAAGTGGAACAACGGAGAAATTGGAAACTCTTCCGCTTCTTCTGGAATCGCTAAAGGGGGGCGATGGGAGCTTTCACTCAACGCAAGATAAGTCATGCTGTGATGCAAAACATCCTGCTGATGATCTTGGTATAACTCACCCATGCAATAGGAGCCATTACACGATTCAAACTTATCAAAGGGTTTGATTTCACTCATCCCTTCGATGAATTCAAGCCGTGATTCACAATTATAGATGAATAAGGATTCTGGATTTGCGAGAGCTAATTGCCGCGCATCATGACGCACCTGCTCTAACGTTAGGGATGGATGGTTGTAACACATCTGCAGCTCTTCTCCCAACTGCAGAGGTTTATCAAACTCAATACTGCCATCAGGATAGAGCGCCGTTGGAATACAGATTTGATGATTGCTAAGTTGCAACGGGAAACTCAGCATTTGCTCCAGGCTTAAATCACGTCCATCCGCTAAGCGGTCGCGATACACGGAATGTGCAGGCTGGTGATTTATTGAGTGCAGAATAGTCCCTTCACTTCCTGTCACTCGAAGCGGACTGCCTATGGTTGTCCATTCAGAAAAGGCATTTCGCCACACTTGAAGCTGCTCACTGTGCAAAGCGATCGACACCGCCGCCTTATGATAAGTCTCACACCCCAAGAGTAACCACTCTTTTTCACCATTGACCATAGCAGCGAGACCACCAGCAAACGGGATATCGGACAACTTAGCGAGCGCCTGGTACAAGTTATAGTCCCAGCTGTTACTCAAATGAGCAAAGCTCAAAATAACCTTCGAATTATCTTCAACGGCTAAGCCTTGAATGATCTTTTGCGCGTCTTGCTCTGGCTCATCATTCAATTCAACGGCAACAGAAGAAAAGTAGGTATGCTCAAATAGAGAAACAGTAACTAAAGTACCACCGTGATGAATCTGACCATCAAAAATGACATGGCGGGTACTGTGTCCGATAACCTCACATTCTGGCAAGCTGTGCCGCACGCTGTGTGCGTACTGCTGGGCAGTTTGTTCAGGTTGGGTCGATAAGATTTGAACCAGATAAGTATGACTTCGTGCTGAAGGTAGCTGATTAACGAAGGTCATCAATTGCCGGTTATCAAAAACCAGCGCTGAATAAGTGCGCATTTTGTTAGCCTAAGACGTTGAATATTATATGAGCTCTTAGAGCTATAAGCTAAGCGATGTCTGCACAGATGAAAAGCAATTTGTGCTTAAGAGCCCACTTACATCTCACTCAAAAGTACCAACTCCTGAAGGTCTTGCACTTCTACATCGGGTAAAATTGTTGCGCGTGATTGCTCAATGATATTTTTTGACTGGTCATTAAACCAACAGGCTGATAATCCACTATTTTTTGCCCCTTGCACATCAGAAACCAAATGATCACCTACATGCAGTACCTGACTGGGTGGCAAACCTAAAAAGGTCGTCGCTTTATCAAACAGCGCTCGATGTGGTTTAGCATAACCATCAGGCCCCGCTTTAAGCACTAAAGCAAAATAGTCCGCTAAACCGATTCTCTCAACATCAACATTGCCATTGGTAATGGCGACTAAAGGCATGGCCTGGCTGAGTGTCTCAAGTACCTGATGCGCCGCCTGCGGCACGACAAAATCACTCCGGTAGTACAGCACTTGCTCTATCAGCTCCCCAGCCGCCTTTTCGGCTTGCAATGGAGAGTAGCCTAACAGACCAAGTCCAGTCACAATTTGGCGATGGCGCCACGCAGTGACATCATTTTTCAGCCAACTATCCTCGGCAAGCACTTGACGCTTTACTTCGTGCCACCAACGATTGGAGCGAGAGGCTGATACTGGGTGATTCTGATGCATCCAAGCCATCGCTTTGGCTTCTGTTTCTAGTATGACGGGCTTGTTGTCATACAAGGTATCATCTAAATCAAACGTCATCGCACGAACTGGACAGAGCTGGCGGTAGAAGATCATTCCTTATTGCCTCGCTTTCTTGCTCTTGGGTGCGCCTGATCATACACCTCGGCTAAATGCTGAAAGTCTAAGTGGGTGTAGATCTGCGTGGTTGAAATGTTCTCATGCCCTAACAGCTCTTGAACCGCACGGAGATTATTACTTGACTCGAGTACGTGAGTTGCAAAAGAGTGGCGCAGTTTATGCGGGCTGATATGACTGGCGACGGCCTGCTTTTGTCCCCACTCAGCCATACGCTTTTGTACATTCCGGTGAGAAATTCGAACACCCAGCTTAGAGACAAACAGAGCCTGCTCATCACTATTGGCTAGACTGGCTCTAACTTTCAGCCACTTATTCACCCATTCCGCAGCCATGCCTGAAAATGGCACCTTGCGCTCTTTATCCCCCTTACCCACAACGCGTATCTCACCTGAGGTAAAACTGACGTCTCTAACATTGATACTAACGAGCTCAGCTAGACGCAGCCCTGCACCATACATCATTTCCATCATGGCTCGGTCACGCACCGACAGCGGATCATCTTCATTGACTTCGAGCAGTTGACCGACTTCATCCACATCAAGGTTTTTAGGTAATGGGCGCTTTTTACGTGGTGCTGACACACCTTTGGCAGGATTGGCACTCATCTCACCACGCAGGATTAAGAAGTCAAAAAAACTACGCAGCGAAGAGAGGCGGGTCGCGAGACTGCTGGCCTTCATGCCATCTCGCATGCCTTTACTGGCTAATTGACGAACCCATGCAGAATCAACCTGAGACCAGTCTTTAAGTCCAAGCTGAACCAAATGCTGTGCCATGGTCTCGAGTTGTTGTTTGTAGTTACGTTGGGTATGTAGACTCAGCCCCTTCTCACTCCGCAAGTATTCATAGAAGCGATCCAGAGGCTGTTGTAATCCATTAGGCAGAGGTATTGCTGATTCGCTCATCTTGTTCGCATTGCCATGGTAGAGAATCCACTAAATGTGAAAGCACAAGAGCTAAGTGGCGCAGGAATAACGTATCCATATGTGGCTGGAAATGCCCGCCATCGGTACTGGAAAATGCCAGTACACCTTGTAGCTCTTTTCTTCTTAAGGGTAGCACGACATACGAGCCCATCTCCGGAGCTCGAGGGTCTTGACCGAATAGGAGTTCTCGATCCGCTTTACGCATACGCCCTAAGTACGCGTCCTTACCATTCAGATGATTGGTAGCAAAACGCTGATAATCCTCATGATTAAGCGAATAATAGTTAGATGGTGAGTTGAGCAAACGGAGATACGCAATCAGGCCTAATGACTTAGCCATCTCTTCAATCGCTTTCACTACCGAAGCAAGAGAGTTGCACTTAAGCACTTGCTCTTGTAGCGCCATAAACTCGTGAAAGGTCTGATCATTACTTTTCGCCAACGACATCAAAGTCGTGATCTCTTCTTCCAACTCTTCAATACGTTGACGCTGACGATTAAGTTGGACATGGACTAGCGAGACAGCACCTTGCTCTTGATGAGGCAATGCCAATCGATCAACCAACTCACGTCGCTGAACAAAAAAGTCTGGGTTATCACGCAGATACTCAGCAATCACTTCTTCCGTTAAAGCATCCGCTTCAAATTGAGACACTTGAATTCCTTGGTTATCAGGGGCTAGCAGCTAAGCTGACCGTCAAAAACATGAGTCGCAGGGCCAGTCATAAACAGTGGCTTACCTGGGCCTTGCCAACGAATCTTAAGATCTCCACCCGGCAGGTGAACAACCACATTTTCATCGAGTAAGCCTTGTACAACACCAACCGCAACCGCTCCACATGCACCACTGCCACAAGCCTGAGTTTCTCCCGCACCACGCTCATAAACACGAAGGTTCACTTCTTTTGGCGACAGAACCTGCATAAACCCAGCGTTCACTCTTTCAGGGAAACGTTCATGAGATTCAAGTAGTGGCCCTAATGTATCGACATCGGTCGTATTCACATCATCCACTACGGTGACAACATGCGGGTTCCCCATACTTACCGCGCCGCAAAATAGCGTCTTTTCATCTGCGCGCAGGATGTAGGTTTTCTCAGTTTGCTTAGCTTTGAAGGGGATTTTGTTCGGTTCAAACTCAGGTACGCCCATATTGACGGTGACTTGGTCGTCTTCCTCAATATTCAGAACCATTTTGCCTTTTTTGGTACTCACACTGATGCTGTATTTGTTAGTCAGCCCTTTCATGCGTACAAAGCGAGCAAAACAACGCGCCCCATTACCACATTGTTCAACTTCACTGCCATCGGCGTTGAAAATGCGGTAATGAAAGTCAGTTTCTGGATCGTAAGGGGCTTCAACCACTAATAGCTGGTCAAAACCAACTCCTGTGTGACGATCCGCCAAGCGGCGGATCAAATCAGGAGAAAAGAAAATGTTTTGAGTAATGCAATCAACGACCATGAAGTCATTACCCAAACCATGCATTTTAGAAAAATGGAAATGCATAAGACTCCAATTACTCCGGAAGAATGTTTTCTAGTGCCCACAGGCTCGACAGCTCTTCACGCTGACGAACTAAATGCGCTTTTTCGCCATCCACCATGACTTCCGCCACTCGTGTACGCGTATTGTAGTTTGATGACATCACAAAGCCGTATGCGCCAGCTGAGCGAACAGCAAGCAAGTCGTTCTCTTCAATGACCAGTTCACGATCTTTACCCAAGAAATCACCGGTTTCGCAAATAGGGCCGACCAAGTCATACACTTTCGCATCACCTTGGCGAGGAGAAACAGGCACGATGTCTTGCCAAGCTTGATACAGCGCAGGTCGCATCAGATCATTCATCGCCGCATCAATAATCGCGAAGTTTTTGTGCTCGGTATGTTTGAGGAACTCTACTTTCGTCAGCAGCACACCGGCATTCGCCGCAATTGCACGTCCTGGCTCAAAAATCAGCTCAAGATCTTGGTGGTTAGCAAGTCGACCTAGCAGCGCTTTCGCATAATCAGAGGGCTGAGGAGGCAGCTCATCTCGGTAAACAACACCCAAGCCACCACCAACGTCTAAGTGCTCAATCTGAATACCCTGCGCTTTTAGATCATCGATCAACGCCAGTAGGCGATCCGTCGCATCGATAAATGGCTCGATATCCGTCAACTGAGAACCGATGTGACAATCAATACCTTTGATGTCGAGGTTTTCTAGGCTACTGGCAAACTGGTATACAGCTGGAGCTCGGTCAAAGGCAATACCAAACTTGTTGTCGCGTAGACCGGTTGAAATATAAGGGTGTGTATTCGCATCAACATCAGGGTTAATGCGCAGGGAAATAGGCGCTTTAACACCAAGTTGACCAGCAACTTTATTCAGACGCTCTAACTCAGGCTCAGATTCGACGTTAAAACATTTGATACCTAACTCTAAGGCACGCTGCATTTCTTGCTCTGTTTTACCAACACCGGAAAAAACGACTTTCTTAGCATCACCACCGGCAGCGATAACCCGCTCAAGCTCACCACCAGACACAATATCGAACCCCGAACCTAGTCGTGCTAGTGCATTCAACACACCTAGGTTTGAATTGGCCTTGACGGCATAACACACTAAATGTGGATGTTCGCCGACCGATTTATCAAAAGCATTCCAATGGCGCTCCAGCGTTGCTCGAGAGTAAACGTATAACGGTGTTCCGTACTGCTGAGCCAAATCAGACAATGCGACGTTCTCGGCCCAGAGTTGGCCATCATCCTGATAGTTGAAGTAATCCAAAGTGCTTTCCCTTATATTCTGATATTACTTAATAATTCTTTATGAAGATTGCTCGTTTTGTGGTGCCTCATCTGGCATATACAGTGACCCCGTTTGACCACAACCAGCCAAACCAAGTACAGAGACAATAAACAGAGCTAAGATTGATTTTTTCATCGGTTCTATCGTGATTATTTCATCAATGCCCCCTATAATCGCACCACACTCAGGAAAAGCAATAGGATAGATAAGATGAACGATACTGAATTTCATCAGTTGGTAGATGTTAAAATGCAAATCATCGAAGAAATGATTGATGATTCAGGGGCGGACATCGACTATGAAACGTCTGGCAACGTAATGACACTTGAGTTTGAAGACCGCAGTCAGATCATCATTAACCGCCAAGAGCCAATGAAAGAAATCTGGTTAGCATCGAAATCGGGTGGTTTTCACTTTGCTTTGGTAGACCAACAGTGGATCTGTTCTAAGACAGGCCTAGAACTCATCGCGATGGTAAAGCAAGAGTGTGAAAAACACAGCGATGAAGAGATCGACTGGGTGTGATTTAACCGCGATAGAATTGAAAAAGGCCATCTTTGAGATGGCCTTTTTACTAGGCATTTACAATTTTATTTGGCTTGGAATAGCACGGGTTATCACTGCGATAAGGCACGATATAAGCCTCGCCCTCTTCCGGGCTCACGATTTGGTAATACTGCGGCAGGTTGAAGTTGATAGACTTTGAGGTCAATTGATTGTCATCTTGCGCAGACGTATAAAAACTGTTCACGCTAGCGATCATCTCGTCTTTCTCACCACGGAACTGGTGGTAAACCTCAACGCGATTCGATTCATCCAAAACATAAATGTTGAAGCCTTGTTCATTGTCTTCAAAAAAGAACTGAATTAGACCTTCACTGGCAAAGCCATCGACAATTTCCGGTAACTGGTAATCTTGCTCTTTATCGAGCATCAGTAATGGCGAACCTTTCAACTTGTTGGTCGAGATACTGCGGTAAAAGTCGACCGAGTTTTCCAGCATTTGGACCGAGACCCCACGACGCTCAAAAAACAAGCCATATGTTTGTTGGCCAGTGCGCAGAGCCTTAAAGCGACGACGTTTCTCTTGTTCAACCGGTTTAAGACGTAAATCAATACACTCAGCAAGTAACTGATAAACCATATTGCGCATGACACCACGAAGGTTTTTGCTATAACAGAACACATCCACCGACTCTGGTGGTAACGCATCCTGGTGCATTTTCCCTAACACCGTTTTCAAGGCATCTAACATCGCGGTTTCGCCTTTAAAGTGTAAAGTACGCACTTCTTGCCACGAGTTTCGATACACCAAGTCAACGCTGCCAACCAGACACTTCTGCTCATGACCAAAACTGAAAATGTCCATGTTCTTCGGATCCAGTTTGAGTGATTTACCACTCAACTCTGCTGTCGGGTCATTCTCGAAATTAATGAACATCGCGAGCTGGCTAATCTCACAAGGGCTAGACAAAGCTTGCATAGTTGGGCGACGTTTACGCAATGAGAACGTGTTGCGTAAGTCACTCACCATTTGATAGAACTTATCAATATCTAGATGGGCATCGCGAACCACAGAGTGGAGGCGCGTCGATTCAGTGATCAAGCCATTGAAGAAAGACCAAGCAACCAGCTTACTCAAATATTCGTTATGCTCTAGCGGCGATTGACCAATGATTCTATGCGGTGTTAATGGCTGCTTGTAAAGATACCAGCCCTGTTTATTCGTTCGGCCCGGGCGCACTTCAATGAAGGTTAAGTCTGACTCGTGCAAATCCGGCGAGATTTGAGGATTTAGCAAGGTAATTTTACCAGGCAGCACCTCAAACGCCGCGTACAACTTACGAGCCAAAATACTGATGTATTGAGGGCTGATTGCTGAAGTGATGTCATTGCGACGAGCAAATTGGATAAGATTACGATAGCTTTGCATCAAGGCATCAAGTAATGCGTGATGCACAACTTTGACTTGTTCTACTTTCCAGTTGCGACGATCATCGAGCTCACTCACCACGCTGTCATCCCAACCCCATTGCGCAATCATTTCACTCAGAGCTTCTCTGCGCCATGCAACGGAGCCTACGCTTGGCTCACGCGACAATTTTTCATGCGTCTTGAGGTAGAAACAACGACGCACTAAATCCAAACGTGTTTCATCACCGATACGTACCAGGTAGCGAGTCACTTTCTCAAGCATTAGGTAGTACGCATCCATACCGTAAAGGTCTGGTTCATGAGCAAAGAAACGTCGCTTGGTGTCGAGACTTAACAGCTGTGTGTTCGGGTACTCCCAAGAGTAGGCTTCTAGCAAAATAGCCTTCAGTACAGACTTGTAGGGCGAGTCAATGCTCTTATACAGCTGCCAAAGGTTAGAACCGAAATACTCTTCAGCTGGGATACGATTGAGTTTGCCAAAATCAATCCACTGCGAGCAGTCGATATAGCCTTTGCCACATAAGTCGTGGACGTACTCGTCGTAGCACTCCTCCATTTCTGGCGGAACGATTTGCCACAATAGGCGCATACCGGCCAAACGCACAGCACTGCGGTAGAATTCATCTAACAGCAACAGGTGTTGAGAAGAGCCACAGTTGTCGCCCGTCATCTCTTCAGAGTGATTAGAACGAAAACGCTGCTCATCCATCAAAAAGAAGTTAGCTTCAACCCCTTGAGTTTGCGCCCAGTCAGTGATCAACAAACACTTATTAGTCAGAGATTCACGCTCATCCTTGCTCATCTGCGGGGACACACAGACCCAAATATCCAAATCGCTTGAGGTACTTTGACCAATCGACGAAGTACTACCCATGGTATACAACCCCAAAATGGCAGGATTTTCAGCCGTTGACAGTGATTGGCCAATCGTGAGTTGTGTATCTTCGACAAACTGACGCTGAACATCATTGAACTCGAACTGACAAATACCATAAGGCACTTGAGCATCGTAGTAACCGGGAATAACAGGATGATTGAAATGAAGTAAGGTAGGAATAAGGTGGAATACACGTTGACTTTGCAAATCCATAAGAGCCAGCGCTCGTTCGGTGCGTTGCTGGTTCAGGTTATCAAGTCTTTGAATTAACGTCTTCGTGTAAGCCTGCAAGGGAGAGTCCTTGGTTATTTACCTATCGCGTGCCCTGACTAAAAAGCGTTCTAAAGCACCGTTGAAATGTGATCAATCTAACACTTTTATTTGTATTGGTAAAGAATTGTACGATCGATTCGACATTATAGTCCGCCTTGAGCAGTTGTGGCATTAGTGTGGTACGGAACACTCATTAATTATAATAGCCAATCATCCAAACGAGACATTTATCACACTCTTTTAATGATTTTATGCTAGCTCTACTACAAGTTTCCATCCTGTCGAGATTGCAGTAATACTTTTCAGCCTACAGTGGTAGGATTAGGCCATTCATTGCAATCATTAGCAGAACATCATGACTCAATCTTCTCCAATCCGTATTGCGACACGCAAAAGTCCTCTTGCTTTATGGCAAGCCTATTTCGTTAGAGACGCGCTTCAAGCAGCCCACCCAGGGCTAGAAGTCGAGCTCGTGACTATGGTGACGAAAGGCGATGTCATTCTAGACACTCCCTTAGCGAAAGTGGGCGGCAAAGGTTTGTTTGTAAAAGAGCTGGAAGTGGCTATGTTAGAAGGCCGCGCCGATCTCGCAGTACACTCGATGAAAGACGTACCTGTCGATTTTCCTTCAGGGCTCGGGCTCGTCACTATCTGTGAGCGAGAAGATCCGCGAGATGCCTTTGTATCTAACACTTACAACAGTATTGATGAACTGCCACAAGGCGCTGTTGTCGGTACTTGTAGTTTACGCCGTCAGTGCCAACTTAAAGAGTACCGACCTGATCTCATCATCAAAGAGCTACGCGGCAATGTGGGCACTCGTTTAGGAAAACTAGACGCAGGAGAGTACGATGCCATTATTCTCGCAGCGGCTGGCTTAAAGCGTTTAGAGCTCGAAGAGCGCATTCGTAGCTTTATTGAACCAGAGCAGTCTCTACCTGCTGTTGGTCAAGGCGCCGTCGGTATTGAGTGTCGATTAGACGATGAACGCCTCATTAAGCTATTAGAACCACTCAATCACCAAGATACGGCAGACAGAGTCCTGTGTGAACGAGCAATGAACTTGACGCTGGAAGGTGGCTGTCAGGTGCCTATCGGTAGTTACGCGTTGTTAGAGGGTGATGATATCTGGCTACGAGCCTTAGTCGGTGAGCCGGATGGCAGCCAGATCGTTCGTGGTGAAATTAAAGGCCCACGCAGTGAATCTGAAGCGCTCGGCATTAAGCTTGCCAACCAACTCTTGGATGAGGGAGCGCGTGAAATCCTCACCAAACTATACGCTGACCACGAGTAAGCCTAATGGCGGTGTTGGTCACCCGACCTGGTGAGCAAGGCAAAGCCTTATGTCGGCAGTTAACAGATGCAGGGATACTCGCCCTGCATCATCCTGTTATTTCCATCCAACCCGGTGATCAGCTCACCACACTCGCATCTTGCATTGAGCAATGTGACTATATCATTGCTGTGAGTCAGCACGCAGTGACATTCTCCCATCAAGTTCTCCAACATCACCACCAACTTTGGCCTGATCGCGTCATTTACCTTGCCGTTGGTCAAAAAACTGCACATGTTTTAAGCAAAGTGACTCAACAAAAAGTACACTACCCGGAGATCGGAGATAGCGAGCATTTATTAATGCTAGACGCATTGACCAACGTAATGGGTAAAGAGATCGTTATTCTACGGGGCAATGGTGGACGCGAGCTCATTTTTGACACACTCATTGCGCGCGGTGCCAAGGTAGAATATGTCGAAGCTTATAAGCGAGAAAACATAGCTTTCCGCTCAGAATTGCTGGTTCCGATCTGGCAAGATAAGCGCATTACCCAGTTAGTCATCACCAGTTCAGGTCAACTAGAGTACTTTGTCTCCCAATTCTCTGAACCTGAGTTGCTTTGGTTATACAACCTAACACTCTATGTACCGAGTGAACGCATTGTACAAGAAGCGCTGACGTTAGGATTCAACAAGGTATTTAATACCAATAGCGCTTCAAATAACGATCTGTTGGCTGCGCTCCAGTCAACTGCAACAGGACAATAAACAATGACAAGTAAAAATAAAAACGACCACATTGAACCTGAGAAAGAAAACAGCTCCGAAAATGAAGCAGTAACGTCAACACCTGATAATGAAACTCAGCAAGAGCGTCACGATGCTGAGGTCGAGGCCGTGCAATCAGAGCCGAAACCAGAAGCTCAATCGGCACCGGAATTTGAAGAGAAGAAAGGTAAACGAGGCATCGTCTTAGGCACTGTCGCGATTATTTTGTCCTTGTTTTTCGGTGGTGGTCTTACCTACCAAATGCAGCAACAAAACGCGGAATACCAAGCTAAGATTAACGCGCTGCAAGCTCAACTGTCTCAAACACAGTCTTCCGTGCAGCAAGACCTAACTGCGACAAAGAAAGCCGCAATCGCAAAAGCGACTGAAATCACCCATCGCGCCGAAACCGTTCTTGAGCAACAGCAAAAGAGCATTGAAAGCTTGCAACTTGCTATTGCTGACGTGAAAGGACGCCGCCCTAATGACTGGCTACTTGCTGAAGCGGATTACTTAGTCAAACTAGCGGGGCGCAAGCTCTTCTTAGAACACGATGCCGTAAGTGCCACTAAACTCATGGAGAGTGCTGACCAGCGCATCGCCGCGCTTAACGACCCAAGTTTAGTTCCCCTACGTAAAGCGATGGCTAATGACATCACCAAGCTAAAAACCATTCCACTCATTGATAGAGAAGGCCTTGTATTGCGCCTTACTGCTCTTCAGCAGCAGGTAGACAGCCTACCGCTTGCGAATGCCTTACTTCCAGAGGCGGAACAAGTTGAAGAGCGCAAAGTGTCAGAAGATATTTATGACTGGCAAGATAACTTGATGACATCACTAAAAGATTTCTCAGCTAACTTTATTACTTTCCGTACCCGTGATGGCAATGTTATCCCACTCTTATCGCCTCAACAGCATTTCTACTTAAAAGAGAACATTAAAGCTAAATTAGAAACGGCCATCAAAGCCGTTTATGTGGAGCAGCAAGATATCTACTCTACAGCTCTCACCACTGCTGATAAGTGGTCAAGTGCGTTTTTCAACCAAGATGCGAATAATGTTATCGAGTTTAATAAAGCACTGGAAATGTTGAGTAAGCAACAAGTCCAAGTGGATTACCCAGTTAAACTGCAAACCCAACAACAGCTGTCTGACGTCATTCGCGATCGTCTTCGTCGCGAAGTGACTACGTTAATCACGGAGGAGAAATAATGTTTCGAATCATTTTCCTCTTCGTTGTTTTGGGTGCAGGCTTATTCGCAGGCACCCAGTTCTCCGGACAACAAGGTTATGTCCTCATCTCAATTGCGGACAAAACCATTGAGATGAGTGTTACGACACTGGTGATCTTTGTGATTGCAGCCCTAGCTGCTCTGTTTGCGTTAGAGTTTTTGATTAAGAAGGCTCTCTACGCGAGTTCTGCAACTTGGAATTACTTCAGTGTACGTAAGATGCGTCGCTCACGTCGCTACACCAATGAAGGAATTGTTAAATTGCTGGAAGGTGATTTCCAACAAGCCGAGAAGAAAGTCACTCGTTGGGCAAATCACCACGACATGCCACTGCTTTGCTACCTTGTCGCTTCCGAAGCCGCTCAAGGCTTAGGCGATAAAGAAAAACGCGATCGCTACCTAGAGCTTGCATCTCAACAAGAGAACGCGCAGTTGGCTGTAGAGCTGACACGCGCGAAGCAACAAGTAAGAGAAGCCGACTTCAACTCCGCGTTTGACACCTTGTCGACTCTGAAGTCTAGTTATCCAAACAATACTATCGTTTTGAATCTACTAAAGACTGTGTATATGGAGCTTAAGCTTTGGCAACCACTGTTGGATGCTCTGCCTAACTTAGTAAAAGCGAAAGTCGTTTCCAAACAAGAGCAAGTGGAGCTTACTCTGCGAGCCCAGTGCGGCCTACTCGCCGATGTCGCAGAGCAGAAAGGTAGCGAAGGGCTGATCAGCCATTGGAATGGTTTACCTCGAAAACTGAAGAACGACAGTCATTTAGTTGAGTGTTTCGCCAAGCAACTTATTGCTCGTAAAGCGGACAGTGAAGCCTTCACCTTAGTGAAAGAGAATATTAAGAAACATCCAAACTCTGAGCTTTATGCACTACTGCCGGAAATGAACTTAGCTGATAGCCACCCTGCGATTGTCTTTTTAGAAGACGCCCTGCGCAAAGACGGTAATAATGCGGCAGCCCACAGTGCATTGGCACAGTTCCATTTACGTGATGAGAAATGGACAGAGGCACAACAGCATTTTGAAAAGGCGCTGTCTGTTCGCTCTGATGTTTCGGACTATGCATACTTAGCCGACGCACTGGAGAAGCAGAACCTCACCAAAGCCGCACATGAAGTCTCGCGTAAGGCCCTCACGCTAGTGCAAGCGTAACCAAGCATATGAATGATCAAAACCGACCTTAGGGTCGGTTTTTCTTTATCTGTAACATCCTATTAGGGTCAGCCATCATCTAATCCACCCATTGACTAAACCTTCCTCGTAGAAAGCATGCTAACGGCTCAGTTGGACATTCAGTACATATATATAACTGGGTATCCTGCTGTTACTCAACGTGCAGTACACTAAAACGCGCGTGACTATGGCAACTAGACCAGGCTGCGCTCAATATGCTCCACTCGCAATTTCTGACAAACGCAACGATTCACCGAACTACAGATACTTAGCATCCTTTATATAAGCTATTCCTCTTGAATACGTCATGTAGGAAGGAATCTAGAACTGTGAGTGTGTTTGGTTTAGGAATTTCTACTATCGCCTAAGGCTAGCTATTACAGCGTTTACAAAGCCAATAAGCTAGATTGGTGAGTACTGTACTGGCTGCCAGTTTGGTTTAGCCTTCTATATAAACTCAAGCGTCAAACGACCTACCTCTTGCATAAACAAAAGGCCTAAAAA
>NZ_AEVT01000130.1 GCF_000189275.1 Vibrio sinaloensis DSM 21326
ATATCCCTCCATGGCTTATAACGCCGCGTTAAGTGGTGAACAACGCAAACCACCAAACCTAACCCATTGTGCCTTAAACACTAAACCTGACTGGAACTGAAACAACCAAGCGTTGTGAATCCGCCTTAAACGCCTTGTTAGTTTGCATATAGCTTAGGCAAAAACCATTTAAAATCTGTTGATGCTTCAGGATCCCAAGGCCAAACACCAGAAGTATCCGGATAGATGAACTGAAGGACTTTGAAGTTTTTGCCCTTGTATAGCCAGTTGGCCCAGCCAAAGTATTCAGCGTAGTATTCTGGACTTACTTCTTTGAAAGTTATATCAAACCCTTCAAGGAAGCCTGAATAGTATTCATCTGGTTTAAATATCTCACCAGCTTTAACTCTATTGTTGTACTCGTTTACTATCCAATGCGCTACTTCTTGATTTAAACCGGTGATTATTATCTCTGGTTGACTGCTTGTTTTTTCTATACCAATTGAATAAGAGAATCCTGGGTACTCATCCTCTTCCATGACATGGAGAATATGACATCCATACTGTTCTATATCTTTAAGCGCTTTTTCTTCGTATTGATCCATAATCTACCTTTGCAAAACTAACGCCGCATTAAGGTGTGAGCAGCGCTTGGCTATACTTGAGCGAAGCGAAAGCGCCAAGCGTTGCGAATCACTCTTAAATGCTTTGTTATGCATATCCCTATGATTTACTGAAAAAACCTTTAATCATGGCGCTACAAGCTCTGATGTCATTCACATATACGAGACTTTCCCCAGTATCTAACTTTTTGATTTTTTCAGAGTAATGTAAACCTTGTATATGTCCTTTAGTACCATCAGAGTCATCATGATTTGCCACTTCATTATCATGTTCAACAATTGCTGTATCAATCTTCCTCACCTGCTCGAACAAATTGATGTTTTGTATTAATACACCAACGACATCACCGCTCAGTAACTCATCTATTTTTCCAACGCACACCGTATGCTTATTGCCTACATAGTTATTTAAGTTCACCAATAGATTTTTCCTAGATTTGAAGTACTCGACGGAAACCTTTTCATTGGATATAGCTTTAGTATCAACTAATGCGTTTTTTACATTATGGACATCGATAAGATACGCTGTATAGTCACTACCTTTATACATTTTATATCCGAACGTAGTGAACCCCAGAGTTACTATGACCAAACCGATACCAATGAATATATTTGTAGCCTTCATTTTTATTATTTCCCCCTATTACTCGCCAATTTTTAAGATATGCATAACGCCCTGCTAAGGGGTGAGCAACGCAATACAAAAGCCGCCGCAAACCACCTTAATCACTAAAATCAACGCATGGTAAAAATGCCACGCGTTGCGAATCCCTCTTGAGCAGTTTGTTAAACGCCTTTCCACCCTTGTAGCCCCAACTTTGTGAGAACTGTCAGGAAAGGGCTATGCTCAGGATCAAACGCAACCCCAAACTTTGGGCTAACAATAAACCCATATTTATCAAACCAATTATTATCTGTTTGTTTTACATATTTCCCTAATTGCTCGAAGGTCACAGAAACCCCTGCAAGTTTTATCGACGGCGTATTCAGAGTAACTTCATATAATCTGTCCTCTTTATCAAAACGATAAACACATGAACCAAAATCAATTTCAGTTAATCCAAGTGAGTTAGTCTTAATGGAATTGGGGGGCCCCTTAATTTCCATTACAGCACGACTGGAGGTATCCAAACTGATACCGTCTATTTCTAGAAATGGGACTATAACCACTGTTGATTCCTCTCGAGACGTTTAACGCCGCGTTAAGTGGTGAACAACGCCAACCACCAAACCTAAACCATTGTACCTTAAACACTTAAGCTAACTTGAACTGAAGTCGCCAAGCGTTGTGAATCCGCCTTAAACGCTTTGTTAGCACTATGATTTACTGCACAACCAAGTATTCATATAGATTAAATACGCCAATTATAAATAACATTAAGCCCGCTACAATTCTGATAGCAGTATATTTTCCTTCATTCTCATCATAAAACTCTTCACCAATGATGCTACGGATCATTTCCCAACGTTCTAATACTTGAGCTAGTAAATAATAACCACACGAGTTAAGGAAAAAAATCATAAGGTTGTATGTTGGATTGAGGAGTTCATATTGACCATATACATACATAGGCACAACCAATCCTAGAGTAACCCCAAACATTGCCGATAATATGGTAAACCCAATAACCAAACCTAACTGAGCAACAAAGAAAGATATTCGACCAACAACTGGAATTTTGGCTGTTGATATGGCGAATCCATACAGTACGAAGTTTAGATGTAAGAAGATTATTCCAATCGTCACCTGCATCATTTCTTCAATAGATATAAATAGTTTATCGTGAGGGAATATTAAGCATACAGCGCCAAGTAAAAATACGGCCAAAAATACTTTTAACCAAATAAAAAGCCATTTAACGATTAAAGTTTCTATTTTCAATTCGTGCAAGAAGTAAAAACCATTTCGGGCCTCTCTGGTAAGCTCAGAGTATAGTCTTCTTATCATTAACTGCCCCCATGTAGATATTAAGAGTGCTAACGCCGCGTTAAGTGGTGAACAACACGACCACTAAACCTAACCCATTGTGCTGTAAACACTAAAGCTGATTCAACCCAAAAACGCCAAGCGTTGTGAATCCGTCTTAAACGCTTTGTTAGGCATATTTTCCAAGCAACCCACTGAACAACTCTTCACTCCAACCTCGATACTCATGAACAAATTCAAAGAAACTCTCATCACTCCAGTTTTGTAAGTCATTAATTACTGACTCTAGAGATATAATGTGAGAAATATTATGTTGCTTCTGTACAGAAGAGTGACCTTCAGCAGATACTTTACCCCAAACCAAGGCTGTTCCTGTTATTTCTGAGAATTCGTCGCTAGCGTTACACCTAACTAAGTACTTTTGTGATTCATTAGACAGTTCAAGGAACAAAGAAAAAGCTCGTTTCTTACTATGGTGTACCAACTGTGTTGGTGAAACCAGTTCTAAATATTTGTACTTTTGATATTCAATTTCACACTTCATCTCAGCAACAAAAACTCGACCGTTTTTATCCTTGAGTAAAAAATCTAAAGTGTAATGCTTACCATCATTATCATAAATCGTTGGACGACCAAGGTTAGTAAAAGGTGATTTTTCATTCTCACACCAGATTCTGATGATATCTTCATTGAATATACCAAAAACACGAGAAAGAAATTTATCGCGTTTCGAACGCCCTTTGTATGGCTTACTTTCAGATATAAACGTGTCTTTAAAATTCAACAGCTTTCTCCTTATGCCTAACGCCAAATTAAGTAGTGAGTAACGCTACCACCCACCTAAACCATTGTGCCGTAAACACTTAAGCCGATTCAAACCAAAAATGCCAAGCGTTACGAATCTGCTTAAATTTATTGTTAGGCTTACTTCTCATCGTTTCTACGATGCTTCCACCATGTAAACCAGCCACCCACTAGTAAAGCTAACCAAGCAAGTACATCAATGAAAGCAATACCGTTAACTTGAATGCCTACATCGCGGAACAGTTTGTCCCAATGCGCTTTACCAGCACCTTTTTGATAGTCAATTAGACTGCCTTCTTCGTCCCTGTATACCAACTTGTCATAACGATAGGCATAGTCATGAATTAATCCAGGAATGAGTAGCAAACCAGTAGGAGAAAGTAACATCCAGAGAGGACGTGGAATCGATGCACCATCAAACTCGAAGCCAGCAGGAATGACAATGATTTTGCCGTCTGGGAGCTTATAACTCCATTCCTCTTTCACCCGCCACTTTCGAATTGAAAAGATCCATATATAGATTCGACAAATCAAGCTAGGAACCTTTTTCGTGCGAATTGGAATGGGTTGTAAAACTGGCATCCTCATTTGAAAACTCCTTGTAAGCCTAACGCCGCGTTAAGTGGTGAGCAACGCAGACCACCGAACCTAACTCATTGTGCCATAAACACTTAAGCTAACTTAACCTGAAATCGCTAAGCGTTGTGAATCCGCCTTGAACGCCTTGTTAGCATTTGGTACCGAGCAACATCGAAACCCAACATTTCTTGTCTGTCTACAAACTCGAACCCACCACGTTCGTAAAACGCCCTTAAGCGCTCTCTGTCACCATGACAGTCGCAACGAACCCAAAGACATCCGCGCTCTTCAGCCAATAAACGTATTGCGGTTAATGCTTGCAAGCCAAAACCTTTGGAGTTGAATGCATTGCCAATCGCAAACTTGTGGAAAAACAGAGTTCCCTTTGTATCCGTGTCTGTCCAAAAATCGTCGACATCAAAGCTAATAAACACGCACCCTATAGTGTGCTGCTCAGATTTCAACAGGTATAAGTTTTCAATAGCATAGTGGCTTTTTAATGCCTTCACTGACACTTGTTGGTGAGTCCACAAGGGTAGCCCTTTCTCATTACAACGCTCTACCGTTTGAGCTAAGAAATTGGAGGCAATATTCCAATGCTCATCTGTAGATGCTTTGACTAACTCCATTACTCCTCCTGAGAATGCTAACGCCCTGTTAAGGTGTGAGCAACGCAATACCGACGCCGCCGCATACCACCTTAATCACTAAAACCAACGCATGGCAAAAATGCCACGCGTTGCGAATCACTCTTAAACAGATTGTTAGTTTTCCGGTTCAGCAAACTTCAAGATATCCTTGTAATTATTTACAACAATATCGATAGAATTATCGTCGTGATAAACTCGATAAAGCTTCCCATTTTCACCATCATTCACATTGATAAAGTATGGATCACCAGAGCCACACAAACAGCAAGCGACAGCTATGTACCCAGATTTAACGACGTTAATACCCGGATAATAGTGGCTAGTTTCATCTTCAATCTCCGAGCGAGCAAAGACCTTAAAATCAGCACCTAACCCAGACAAATCAAAATCATCTGGGATCTCAAATGACTTATTGCTCAAATTGTTCTTGGATATAAAATCTAACCAATAATCAGGAATATATATCACTGCAAACTCCAAAAGAAAACTAACGCCGCGTTAAGTGGTGAGCAACGCCAACCACCAAACCTAAAAATTGCACCTTAAACATTGAACCTGACTTGAACTGAAATCGCCAAGCGTTGTGAATCCGTCTTGAACGCCTTGTTAGCAATAAGAACTCAGAGGTTGAGATAGCCTCTCAATCTTTGCTGGTTAGATGGCACAGCGTCTGGGAGGGCTAAGTACGCTTCTATGTCCATAAGCTGCCAATATTGCCCCTCATCGCCAAACTGAATTTCACGTAACTCACTTTCGGTTATCGTCACAGCAAGAAAATACGCATAACCAAAACCTGTATGACTATCTACTTTTTGCTTGTAATGAATACGCGATGGGCACAGTTCGACCCCGAATTCTTCTTTGAGCTCTCTGAGTGCACAATCCTCTGGAGTTTCGTTCCCTTCACGACCGCCACCAGGTAAATCCCAGTAATTCGGATATGAGATGGAAGAAATATTATCTCTTTTATAGGTGATAATTTGGTCGTTACACTTAACAACTAACTTGCACCCCTTAAAATGTTGCACACCGTCCCTCCTAAGATTGCTAACGCCGCGTTAAGTAGTGAGCAACGCTAACCACCTAACCTAAACCTATATACCGTAAACACTCAACCCAACATAGAATGCAAAGCGCTAAGCGTTGGGAATCTGCCTTAAACGTCTTGTTATGTGCCTTAGGCATTACTCTGAAAGGTTAAGAAAGTACACAAGACCCAACCTATTTCTTGATTCGAATACCTGACTTCACATGCCCAATAATCTTTACCATATGTATCGTTGATTACTTCAATCTTTGCACCTTTTTTTAGTACGGCTTTAGGGCTAGAAGGAGACATATTCTTTGAGATCTGGCGAGCTGCGTCTTTTTCCGTACTATAAACTCGCACATTAGAATCGCTCACAATAGCCACTCTATCGGCAGAACAAGCAGAAACAATTGCTGATGAAAAAGCAAGCAATAGAATTTTAACTAAGAATTTCATCGCAATACCCTATTGGACAAGCGTCCCTATAACCAAAGTTTGTCATGTCTTCGTGTAATACTTCAACAGCGAGTTTTTCGGCACCACTGCCAAGAGGGCTGGCACATAACGCCCTGTTAAGGGGTGAGCAACGCAATACCGAAGCTCACGCATACCACCTTAAACACTAAAATCAACGCATAATAAAAATGCCACGCGTTGTGAATCCCTCTTGAACAGTTTGTTAGGTGTTAACTTCGCAAGTCCATGCATTTCCTTTGCAATATGGCAACAGCGCTCTAATTTCCCTGCCATACATTGCGTTAAAATCACTAACGCTCATAGAGGCTTGACCTATCTTCGATGCCTCTAGCTCCGCATCTACGATTACACAATCGTTGTAAACCTCGAAATTTAAAGTCAACAACGCTGGCTCTAGGTTGCAATGAACAATGTATGTTTTTTGCGGGTCCTCGAGCCAACTTAAAACGCCCAAAAACTGGAGTACGGAATTAGGTCCAACATCAGAAATTGAGAAGGTAGCCCAATTTGCATTCAGAGCTATGTGTAGATCTAACCACCCATCACAAGGGAGACCAAATTTAATCATAGTAGCCTCCTGCTACTTATTGACA
>NZ_AEVT01000129.1 GCF_000189275.1 Vibrio sinaloensis DSM 21326
TGGGGTGGTTTAGCTTTATCAGCAATTGTCGCGATATTTGCGCTTTGGCTATTAGCATTTGGTGGCTCTGGTGAAGTTATCGTTGGAATAGCATTAATCTTCCCCGCTTCCATAGGTATTGGGCTTTCATTGCGTTCTAATCGGTATGACAAAATGGTCAGTTCACTGGTTAGCAATGAAACATAACAAAGCGTTTAAGACGGATTCGCAACGCTTGGCATTTTTGGTTTGATTCAGCTTTAGTGTTTACGGCACAATATTTTAGGTTCGGTGGTAGCGTTGTTCACCACTTAACGC
>NZ_AEVT01000128.1 GCF_000189275.1 Vibrio sinaloensis DSM 21326
CAATCTGTGTGAACACTCATCGCAATAATCATCGTATAAGGAGGTGATCCAGCGCCAGGTTCCCCTAGCGCTACCTTGTTACGACTTCACCCCAGTCATGAACCACAAAGTGGTGAGCGTCCCCCCGAAGGTTAAACTACCCACTTCTTTTGCAGCCCACTCCCATGGTGTGACGGGCGGTGTGTACAAGGCCCGGGAACGTATTCACCGTGGCATTCTGATCCACGATTACTAGCGATTCCGACTTCATGGAGTCGAGTTGCAGACTCCAATCCGGACTACGACGCACTTTTTGGGATTCGCTCACTTTCGCAAGTTGGCTGCCCTCTGTATGCGCCATTGTAGCACGTGTGTAGCCCTACTCGTAAGGGCCATGATGACTTGACGTCGTCCCCACCTTCCTCCGGTTTATCACCGGCAGTCTCCCTGGAGTTCCCACCCGAAGTGCTGGCAAACAAGGATAAGGGTTGCGCTCGTTGCGGGACTTAACCCAACATTTCACAACACGAGCTGACGACAGCCATGCAGCACCTGTCTCAGAGCTCCCGAAGGCAC
>NZ_AEVT01000127.1 GCF_000189275.1 Vibrio sinaloensis DSM 21326
AGCCACGCCGGCACCACACTCAAATTGAACGCCGTACACACTGAACTAGACCCAAACCCAAAATGCCAAGCGTGGGGAATCACTCTTAAATTGTTTGTTAGGCATGCAAAATTTTTTTGCCTGGAATTCGCATATATACGAATTTCCTATGATAGTGAACTCCTAAATACCTATGAAATAAATTAACTAGAAGGTATTTATATGAAAGCACTAAAACAAATTTTTGATCACTTAAAACGCAACAAGAACTTCTACTTTAAATTGCTAGTCCACATAATCTTAATGTTCTTTGGGGCAAATTAATCACAAATAGAGTCTACCAATTCAATATGGTAGGCTCTTTAAGCAGCTTCATAGCATCTCTTTCAATATCATCCTCACTATAGAGATTAAGGTCTTCACCCAGTTCGTTTTCTATTTCTCTAATAGCTTGGTTAAGTACTTGCTCATCCACTGGAACTTTTGGTTTGAATTCGTAATGTAATTCACAATTAAGACACTCAGCAATTTCCTTTAAACTTTGAATAGTAATATTGCCCGTAATTTCCCTACTCTCAAGTTCGCTAACTGTCGAAGGAGCTTTGCCTAGCTTAACAGCTAACTGTTTCGAGGACATACGTAGAGCTTTTCTAATCTCTTTAATACTATTTAATGCTCTATCTGCCATCCAAATTTACTCTTTAATGTACATGCGCCACTTGCAGCCTAACGCCGCGTTAAGTGGTGAGCAACGCTACCACCTTACCTAAACCATTGTGGCGTAAACACTAAAGCCGAATCAAACCGAAAATGTCAAGCGTTGGGAATCCGTCTTAAACGCTTTGTTATATGCCAACTCGAAGATAGCTCGACTATTGAGTAATTTGCATGGAGACAATTTGAAAATGCCCAAGAAAGCAAGGTGATACATTTAAAGGAGTAAATGTTTTCTACTCACTGAAAAGGAAAAAGTGTGCTTAGGTTGATAGGTGGCCAGCGACGAAGCCGACTCCAGTAGCCCACGTTGTTTCAAACAATGAACTAAAGAAAATACGAGTACGAGCTAAAAGTGTCTGTCCCATAGGAACCCCCTGATTTTTGTCTGCAGTGGAAATTGAAGCCAACTGGATACTAAGGTAACGTAAAAGCACAAAAAAAAGAGCTACGGAGCCAACAAACGTCCAAGGAATCGAACCTTGACCCATCTCCCCAATCAGCCTAAGCACACTCTAAGGGGATGCGTATTATACAAGAAAAACAATAGAGTAGAAGTCCAAAAGTGCGCTACTGCACACTGGCATATAACGCCGCGTTAAGTAGTGAGCAACGCCTACCACCTAACTTAAACCTATACACCGTAAACACTTAACCCAGCTTAGAATGCAAAACGCCAAGCGTTGGGAATCTGCCTTAAACGCCTTGTTAGCTGTTTGTATGCAGGAAGTCTTTGAAGCCATTCGCTATTGACTCGAGTTGCCCTGCCTCAATAGTAAGTGCTACTTCTGAACTCCAGAAAGGCACATGGCTTCCTGAAAACACCTTAGTTATGAGAGTAATATGACCAGTTCTATCTACACTAGCTGACAGAGAGTACTCTCCTTCCAATGAAGCCCAATTTTTCTCGCCGACCCAACCTTTCCAATTGTCCGCAAGCATGGAGAAAAAATCCGATGGGCTTTCACCATACGGAGGGTTGCATACTCGAATAGACGAACTCATATCTACACCAGACAGTGATAAAGAGTAGTATTCTACCCAGCCCGTTGAATCTATTTCCGGCGAATGAAACTCAATCATTATCTCATCACCATTGGTAATTTTCATATGTTACGCGACCTTTTGAAAAACGGCTAACGCCGCATTAAGGTGTGAGCGACGCTTGGCTATACTTGAGCGAAGCGAAAGCGCCAAGCGTTGCGAATCACTCTTAAATGCTTTGTTAGGCGAAATCCTGTTCGGAGCTACTTCCGCCCAGGTTCATGCTTCTCGTAACGCGGCAATTCCGCATTTAAGTCCTCCCAATTCGCTTTCGAAGTCACGAAATTGTGAGATATAGGACGCTCTGATATGTCACTGTCTAGAGCTCCCAAACGAAGGCGATACCTTTCTGGGGATTGAGCATTTGAACTGTATATTAGGAGAGCCGCAACTTTTACAGAAGTACTTGCGCTTACCTTCGCTGCTCTCGTAAAACGTAAGAGTTTTATCTTGGTCTGTTAGCTTGAGTTCTTGAGCATTAATGAACCCATTTGTTGCATAAGCACTTCCACTTGCTTTACGACACAGCGAGCAATGACAGTGAATAATATCAGTTACAATACCATCAAGTTCAAACTGAATTGAACCACACAAACAACTTCCCTTATACATCTGTTTTCCTTCGTCAATTTTGGCTATTCGCCTAACGCCGCATTAAGGTGTGAGCGGCGCTTGGCTATACTTGAGCGAAGCGAAACTGCCAAGCGTTGCGAATCACTCTTAAATGCTTTGTTATACGAATTTTAGAACGGTATATCGTCGTCAAAGTTGGCTGGATCAAACTGCTGTCTTGGTGGCTGTTTATACTGAGACATTACTTTGTCCACTGCCGCTTCGTTTTCTAAGATGTATTCAACACCATCTTGCGTTAACTTGAACCCATACCACTCATTTCCGTTCATGTCCGAGTCCAACACTTTTTCAATGAGACGCATACGTTCTAGTTTGATTAAGTTAATGTTGAGTTTGTATGGTTCAAAGCCATCTGACAGACTAAAAGGAGAAATGTAGTCATTTTCTGTTGCCGTTGGAAGTAGCCGACCTAAAAGACGTAACATTGATTCTGAGATGGCATGCGCACTAGAAACTCGAAAAGAAGGGACATTTGATTTTATTTCATCTTTAGACTTGCTACTAAAGCTTCCCAACCGAGTTATTGATTTCAAGAACCTGGTACATGCCGCGTTTACAGCTGATTCCAGGTCGCCATCACTACGGTTTGGGTCATAGTCATTCACATTTACGCCTAGTAAGTCCGTTGGCATATGTAGTTCTTCGTTACGTGGCTTTAATATAAAGCAACGATCTTTGCCCAAAGCACCAATAAACAAGCCTAACTCAAATAATACATTATCTCGGACTGTTGGTTTGGGATTATCACGCATCATTGTGAGGTCTTCGGGGCGAAAGATGAATAAAGCAAAATCCACATTCTTTGCTTTTTCAGTCAATGAAGTAAGAGTGTCACCACCTGAATTAAAGATTTTGTCCCAAATCGTGACTTCAACTTTTCGATCTAAGCAAGCATTACAAGCACTGGCGACATCATAGCTTTCCGAAGACGAACCAATAAATAAACGAGGTTTTTCCATACAACTCAACCAACTAAAGCAAAAGAAAGAAGTATATCATACTGCGCCGATCTATATGCAATTCGTATAACGCCGCGTTAAGTGGTGAGCAACGCCAACCACCAAACCTAAACCATTGTACCTTAAACACTAAAACTTAATTGAACTCAGCTCGCCAAGCGTTGGGAATCCGCCTTAAACGCCTTGTTAGGTGTCTCTCAACGCGCTTAGTACCTTTAGCGCAAATTCGTCCCAACCTGGCGCAGTAAAGGCGATACTCCTTGCCTGTTTAACAGCATATATGGCTTCTATAGGAGACAGTTTTTTGGTGCTTATTAAATATGCAGCTAAAGCTAGACCAGTGCGATCTTTACCTGATTTACAGTGAACAACAACCACACCATTACGCTCGTGCTGTTCAATGAAATTGAGTATTTGTGGGAGAGCCTTTAAGCAAAGATCCAAATCACCATCGAGAGGTGGTGCATTACTTGAAAGCGGAACGTTTTTGTAGGCAATACCCAATGAGTCCAAAAGAGACACATGCACCATTTCACCGTCATTCACAGATAGTATGGCAACTACGTTGTTATTGTGTAGTTCATTAAGATCCCACATACAGTTGTCAGGACCACATCTACCAGCCACTGATTTTTCGATAAAAAATAACTGCTGCAAAATAGTTCTCCATTAGACACCTAACGCCCTGTTAAGGTGTGAGCAACGCAATACCGAAGCCGCCGCATACCACCTTAAACACCAAACACAACGCATAGTAAAAATGCCACGCGTTGCGAATCACTCTTAAACAGTTTGTTAGAAGTTTGTTTTTTTATGCATCATATCAGACAGTAAGCATTTCATTTGAGAGACTTTTTCAGCCATAACATTACTTAGACGCTCAGACTCTTTGTTGTAAGTTTCCAAATCCACCTCATTAAATGAGTCGATCACTTCATTGTGATAGTTAACTAACTCAGCTTCAATTTCACAAAACTCTTCGATAAATTCTTCCATAAATGGAAAATACAACTCTAACAATGCGACTACTTTATCACTGCACTCTGAAGCTTGCTCTCCTAATACTGACTCTTTAATCTTCTCAAGATTTGAGTCACGTATAGCTTTATAAAAAACGATAGCTTCATTTGTATAAAGGGTCTCAACCCTGTTTAGTGCTTCAAATGCTTGCTGTACGGTTTCTCTGAACAATTTATCGTGTTCTCGTCTATCAGATTTACGTTGGACAAAGTACACCCCAAGGAATGTCAAAGCACCACCAAGTAAAGTCTGGAAAAACGGCATAAACTCTTTAATTTCTAACATAAACTTCAATGCTAACCTGATTGAAAACTTCTAACGCCGCGTTAAGTGGTGAGCAACGCTACCACCAAACCTAAACCATTGTGCCGTAAACACTAAATTCAAAGCAAACCGAAAATGCCAAGCGTTGGGAATCCGTCTTGAACGCTTTGTTATAAAGCAGATTTCCACTAAACGTTAATCTTGCCTTTTAGATAAAGAACACCTTTACCTGATAGAACAACAGTTCCGTCTGAAACACAGCACTTCACTACACCACCTCTTTTGGAGGCTTGGTAGGCAACTAAATCGGCTTTATCCAATTTGTCAGCCCAATAAGGAGCCAAGCCAGAATGAATAGAACCTGTAACTGGATCTTCGTCACCACCGTTTGCTGGCCAAAAGTAACGTGATACGAAATCATACTTATCGGATTTAGCAGTGACTACAACGTCTAACGGTGCAAGCTGTTTCAATTGCTCAGAGATATAAGTGATGTCCAACACTTCTTGTTCACTAGCAAAGACGGCAAAGTAGGCTTGCCTGTTTTTGAGAACCTGTATCGGCTCGTTAGATAGTCCATTCAGTAGTTGTGTCGGGATTGTAGAAACAACCTCAGGTTTCTGGTTGGGGAAAGTCATTTCAATTTCATTCTGTGCATTGAGAGTGACATTTAAGTTTCCGACTTCTTTTGTGATGAACTCGATTTGGTTTTCAGCACCGAACTCATTAAACAATACATGAGCAGATGCTAAAGTCGCATGACCGCAGAAATCAATTTCTGTCAGTGGGGAAAACCAGCGAATTTCATACTGATTAGCACCGACATTTTTTATATAGGCAGTTTCTGATAAGTTATTTTCAGCTGCTATGTTTTGCATTAGCTCATCAGGTAGCCAGTCTTCGACTGGAACTACTGCTGCTGAGTTACCTTTAAACTGTTGATCTGTAAACGCATCAACTACGAAAATATCCATTTCCAACGTATAAACTCCATTTGCTTTATAACGCCTTGTTAAGGTGTGAGGCACGCAATACCGAAGCCTCCGCATACCACCTTAACCACTAAAACCAACGCATAGTAAAAATGCCACGCGTGCCGAATCACTCTTGAACAATTTGTTAGCCCTTTTTCAAAAGGTTAAGACTTGTATACGACAACCAAACCACCAAGATTGCCAGTAAGTTTAGAGAAACTGTTACTTCATTAACATTCACACTTATCGGTACTTCAACTCCAAAAGAAAAGGCTAAGGAAAAGTTAGGTGTTTCTATGCCTATCATCTGAATTAAATAAAGAACGATCATTAACTTAAATACCCAAAGCTTCTTTTTTAACAACCCGTAAAAACTAGACAAGTTCAAGCTTAGCATCACTAAAACAATTGCAAATGTGAGAAAAAGACTCGAAGAGCTCAATTGATTTACTTGGGCAAGCAAGGTAAATAGTAGAAACAGAGTAACTGCAACAGATATACCCTGCAAAAACAGCAAAAACTTTGTTCTTTTTAAATGATTTTCAAACAATTTTATATTTTCTCCTGAGGGCTAACGCCCAATTAAGGGGTGAGCAACGCTACCGCCCAACCTAAAAGCATTGTACATAAACACTAAACTTGCAGTAGAAGCAAAAATGCCAAGCGTTGGGAATCCCTCTTAAATTGTTTGTTAGGCTTACTTTTCATCGTTTCTGCGATGTTTCCACCATGTAAACCAACCACCCACTAGTAAAGCTAACCAAGCAAGTACATCAATGAAAGCAATACCGTTAACTTGAATACCTACATCACGGAATAGTTTGTCCCAATGAGCTTTACCTGCACCTTTTTGATAGTCGATTAGATTGCCTTCTTCATCCCTGTATACCAACTTGTCGTACCGATAGGCATAGTCATGAATTAATCCAGGAATGAGTAGCAAACCAATCGGAGAAAGTAACATCCAGAGAGGACGTGGGATCGATGCCCCGTCAAACTTGAAGCCTGCAGGAATGACAATGGTCTTGCCGTCTGGAAGCGTATAACTCCATTCCTCTTTCACCCGCCACTTTCGAATTGAAAAGATCCAGATATAGATTCGGCAAATCAAGCTAGGAACCTCTTTCGTGCGAATTGGAATGGGTTGTAAAACTGGCATCCTCATTTGAAACCTCCTTGTAAGCCTAACGCCGCGTTAAGTAGTGAGCAACGCTAACCACCTAACCTAAACCATTACGCAGTAAACACTTAACCCAACTTAGAATGCAAAACA
>NZ_AEVT01000126.1 GCF_000189275.1 Vibrio sinaloensis DSM 21326
CTAAAGTTTATGTAAATTCGATACAAAAGAGGAGAAATTAAATAAACAACAGGTTAATGACTTGAAAAAAGCAAATGTATTTCAATATAAACTTGTTGCTAAAGTCAAAGAGAAAGCGAAGTTTTCACCATTTGGAGAAGACTATTATAATGAAATATACTCTTTTTTATCTCGAATTACCCATCATGATTTTAGTGCCGTAGCAAGGTATCAAAATGCTCTAGAACACGGTGATGAAAGTGTTTATATGGAAGACTTTCAGCAAGCAATGCTATCTATAATTGACTTCCTTTCTGTTTTCATTGTTGTAAATATTCGAGATGATATTGGGAGTTCAACAATGGAAACTTAACAAAGCATTTAAGAGTGATTCTCAACGCTTGGCATTTTTCATTCTATCTTTGAGTGCGGTGTTTACGGTGGTATGATTTAGTTTCGTGGTAGCGTTGTTCACACCTTAATGCGGCGTTAGGTGAATACAGGGAATTATCGAATGGAATTAAAGTGTCACTGCGGAAACGTTAGCTTGGTGTTGAGTTCGTTCCCTAAAGAAGTTGGAGAGTGTAACTGTTCTATTTGTCGTCGCTATGCTGCGGCTTGGGCGTACTTTTCTCCAGAACAAGTTCAAATCAAAATGAGTGACAAAACATCTTTCTATTGTTGGGGTGACAAAGAAGTAGAATTTCATCGTTGCAACTCATGTGGTTGTTTAACGCACTACATAACAACACAGAAATGTTCCGAAGATATCTTGGCTGTAAATATGAGAATGGCCGAAAATGAAGTGCTTTTGAGTATTCCTGTTCGTAAGATCAATGGCGCATCGTACTAATCACCTAACAATAAATTTAAGAGTGATTCACAACGCTCGGCGCTTTCACTTTAAGTCAGTTTTGTGTTTATGGCACAATGCTTTAGTTAAGATGTTAGCGTTGTTCACACCTTAATTTGGCGTTAGCCCTATCAGAGGAAAACAATGAAATCTGCAGTATTAGTTATTGATGTTCAGTCGATTCTGTTCGACCCGGAACCTCAACCATTTGAATCACAAATCGTACTCACCAAAATTAATGAGGTTACGAAATTAGCGCGTGCTAAGTCTATTCCAGTTATCTTTGTTCAGCACGAGCAACCTAAATCTGTTATTGAATACGAAAGCGTTGGTTGGGCATTACAGTCGAGCTTAATTACACAAACTGGCGACCATTTCGTTCGCAAAACAACACCAGACTCTTTCTTGAATACTAATCTTCAAAGTGTTTTGAATGAACTCGATGTAGATAGCTTAATTGTGTGTGGCTACGCCTCAGAGTTTTGCGTTGATACTACCATTCGCAGAGCTGCAGGTTTAGGCTATCCTGTAACGTTGGTATCGGATGCTCACACAACTCATGATAAGGAGCACGCCAGTGGGGCTCAAATTCGAGAGCACCATAATGCGACGTTACCTAGTATTTCTAGTTTCGGCGTTAAAATCCAAGCGGTAGAGGCGTGCAACCTTTGGGCATAGGGCTAACAAGCAATTTAAGAGTGATTCAGCACGCTTGGCATTTTTAGTTTGGATTTGGTTCAGTGTTTACGGTGGTCAAATTAAGTGTCGTGGTTGCGTGCTT
>NZ_AEVT01000125.1 GCF_000189275.1 Vibrio sinaloensis DSM 21326
CATAACGCCGCATTAAGGTGTGAGCAGCGCTTGGCTATACTTGAGCGAAGCGAAAACGCCAAGCGTTGTGAATCACTCTTAAATGCTTTGTTATGTTCGTAGCCATTTGTACATGACGTAGCTATCAACTAACCCTAAATGAGCATGCTTATATGCCTTGGGAATTGTACCTATGATTTGAAACCCTAGCTTCTCCCAAAGCTTCACAGCAACTTCATTGGTAGAGACCACGCTGTTAAATTGCATGGCATCAAAGCCAAGTCTTAGAGCTATTTCCTGAGAATGCTCACACATTAGGCGTGCAATGCCCTTACCTCTAGCTTCGCTAGAAACCATGTATCCACAATTACATATATGGCTACTTGGCCCCATTGCATTTGGCTTGATGTAGTAAGAGCCCAGTACAACGTCATTTTCTACGAAAGCAAAAGCTTTCACGGGAGATCCACACCATAAAGCGAAGGCTTGTTCTAGCGTCATATTTGGGCTAAAGGCATAAGTTTCTTGTGCCTGAATTACCGCTGAAAATGTTGGCCAAAACGACTCAAAATCGGCTTTTGTGATTTCCCTAATCATCAATTTCCTCCTAGAACA
>NZ_AEVT01000124.1 GCF_000189275.1 Vibrio sinaloensis DSM 21326
TTTCCCTCCATGGCGTATAACGCCCTGTTAAGGGGTGAGCAACGCAATACCGATGCTCCCGCATACCACCTTAAACACTAAACGCAACGCATGGTAAAAATGCCACGCGTTGCGAATCACTCTTAAACAGTTTGTTATGTATTTTTTGCTTTCTCCAAAGCCTTAATAAGAACACCACCAACGTAGTCTGGCTTGAGTTGTATATGCTGATACGCTGTCTGGCTATTGCTAGTTCCAAGCTCATAAGCATTCATAAAGTCTCTTAGCAACTTTAAAGCATCTTCTACGTACTGTCGTGATATACCAGGCAAAGGCTCTTCTGCGCTACCTGTAGCATGAGCTAAATCAGCGTGTGCTATCGCTTGTTCCGATGTACTCTAAATTTGTGGCATGCATCAAAAAGCTCTTGAAACTTTGCTTTTAAAACTTGCGCCAACTCTACGTCTTTTCTGTCATTCGCAATAACTATTAACTGCTTCAAACTTAAATTTTCATTTCCACATTGCCGGTTAGGGTCAGTCAGCTTAGAAAATGCAAGAGACACATTATCCAAATATAAATGTTGAGTGATGTAGAAAAAGTATCCTCCGTTGCTATTTAGTAGCTCAATCACTTCTGGACCTTGCGCATATATTTGCCCATAAGTAATCCATCGAAAATGAATGAGATTTACTTCTTCTTTTAATTGCTTGAATACATCCAATGTACGTTTCCTCAAAAATA
>NZ_AEVT01000123.1 GCF_000189275.1 Vibrio sinaloensis DSM 21326
ACCTCCATAATACCTCTTCAAATAGATCGACTACTGCACATAACGCCTTGTTAAGGTGTGAGGCACGCAATACCGAAGCCTCCGCATACCACCTTAACCACTAAAACCGATGCATAGTAAAAATGCCACGCGTGCCGAATCACTCTTGAACAATTTGTTATAAAGACTTTTTCTCAGTTGCCTTTTCATAGTCATTGAGTGCTCTATTGATGTGATACACAGAAAACAAGGCACTACCATCATTGAGCATGTAAAAACCTAAAGGTAGGAAGATAACACCAGAAATAAGAAGACTTGGCTCAAATCCAGTAACAATCGAATAAATCGATAATAAAAATGTTATGAACCCAAAGCCAGCTATGAGCAATCCAAACACCAGGTTATAAGAAGCAATAACCTTATCTAGGATATTTAATCTGATCCGGTACGACAAAAGCTCTACATCTGAAATATCAGGTAAAAGTTGGACTGTTTTCAAAACATGTCTGAAAGAGACCGTCGCCCCAACCCTTTCATTAAGTACATAAACTGCTTTTAACATTGGGAGACTAACGCGGATACCATGAATACCTTTAAAACACTCAATATCGAGCTCATTTTTCAAATGAGTCTTTAGTTCTTCCGAAACATTCGGTTCTTGTAAAGCAGACAAAATCTGAGCCATTCTATTTTTTCTAAGTAAGAAGTAGTACTCGGTTACTCTAGGAGCATTTATAGCAATAGTTACGATCACTACAACAATCGCAATCCAGTAATCACCACTTTTTAGTAACTCAACAACTAAGTCCATTTATCGTGAAAGTCTCCTAATCTTTGTAACGCCGCGTTAAGTGGTGAGCAACGCTAACCACCTAACCTAAACCTTTACACCTTAAACACTTAACCCAACTTAGAATGCAAGGCGCCAATCGTTGTGAATCCGTCTTGAACGCTTTGTTATGCCTGTCCCAACGTTTTCAAAGAACTAGGGACGATGAACTTGTGAACTGGAGCAACAAAAAACATGTACACTTTGCCAAACATGTTATGTACATGCACAACCGTGGTCGCGTGTACTGTAATTTTATCCCCAACTACGTCCAGTAAAAATGACACTCTAACATCAAGATGTTTGTCACTGTCCTCTAAGACAATTTCAGTATCACTATTGCTGTGTAACGTGAAAATACCGATTCTCTCGCCAACGCTAATGTTTGCCACATTTTCCGCTAACATAGCATCCTGAAGTCGGCCTAAGTTCTTTAAACCAAGTACTGATACTATGCGATTTCTCGTTGCCATTAAGAATGAAACCCACGCTGGCGTTTGTTTCGCGATTTCAAGATAGATATCGAGTGCGGTTTGGTCATTGTTAGGGATTTCGCATGAAAAGCTATCAGCGAAATAAGCCCCTTTTGCATAATCAAACAACTCAGAATATTTTGGAATTGACATGTATTTCTCCCAAAAGGCATAACGCCCTGTTAAGGGGTGAGCAACGCAATACCGAAGTTCACGCATAGCACCTTAAACACCAAAATCAACGCATAGTAAAAATGCCACGCGTTGTGAATCCCTCTTGAACAGTTTGTTAGGTGTTAACTTCGCAAGTCCATGCATTTCCTTTGCAATGTGGCAACAACGCTCTAATTTCCCTGCCATACATTGCGTTAAAATCACTAACGCTCATAGAAGCTTGACCTATCTTCGATATATCTAGATCCGCTTCTACGATTAAACAGTCGTTGTATACCTCAAAATTTAAAGTCAACAACGCAGGCTCTAGGTTGCAATGAACTATGTAAGTATTTTGCGGGTCCTCGAGCCAACTTAAAATCCCAAAAAACTGGAGTACTGAATTAGGTCCAACATCAGAAATTGAGAAGGTAGCCCAATTTGCATTCAGAGCTATGTGTAGGTCTAGCCACCCATCACAAGGGAGACCAAATTTAATCATCGTCGCCTCCTGCTACTTATTTACACCTAACGCCGCATTAAGGTGTGAGCAACGCAATACAGAAGCTCCAGCATACCACCTTAAACACTTAAACCAACGCACAGTAAAAATGCCACGCGTTGCGAATCACTCTTAAACAGATTGTTAAGTGTTTGATTGGATGTTGTTCAAAATGTACTCACCCTCACCATTTTCAGTTGCTTGGTATTCTTTAAAGCAAGGGAACAACCCCGAACATATCGGGTTTACTGCTAAGGGATTGTGCACCACGACCCAATCATTTCCCTTTGATGGTCTATTACAACAATCAGAGCAAGAGAAGATAATTGCACTAATTTGTGCAAAGTCTTCTCGAAGGAATAGATCTGTTGGAATATCAGAGCCAGAACTTTTTTTGATAGAAGGTCGAAAAATAAACCCAGAACCTTTCCTCGATCCCGTCTGCCTATCTATAGTGAAATATTCATCCCCGATCGGAAAAACACTACGAACGATCCTAGGAGGATTGTGATCAAGTCTTGCGCTAGGAATTTGACAGCCATTTATCGCAATAACGTAAGGCTCATTGTTAGAAACAATTCCAGATGACACATACGACTTATACCGCTCAAACTTTTCAGCTATAGCAGACGTATATCGTAGGATTATTTGGTCATTTGGCACAGTTTGAGCTTCACCAAACTTCATTGGCGGTACTTTATCTGGACCTTTTCCTGCCTTAGGTGCAATCGCTTCAACCCAAACTTTCTGATCACCTTCGATGCACACATCGGGACCGGGCTTTGGACAAATAACGCTGTGTCCGATTTCAATTAGAGCAACAGTTAGATCCATTTCCCAAAAGCGTGCATCAAAGTCTATCGCAAACTCTTGCAAGAAGTGCTGATCACTGTGAGGTTGAAATTTAGACCATAAATCTTCGCACAGGAAGCGTGCCGCAACTTCGTGTATATCTTTTCCATCTCGGATATTGATATATGCTCGATTACTCGTAGTGATATCATCTCTGAACAACGCCTTAACTTTTGGTAGAGCGCGCTTACGAGGCTGGATATAAGCTCGCTTTTTACGATTTTGCTTTCTAGCTAGTTTTTTCTTTAAAGCCCGACTTAGTTTAAGCCTGTTTTGTGTTTTCATATTCATTGTTTTCACCATGGCTAAAAAGACACTTAACGCCCAATTAAGTTGTGAGCAACACTGCCACATTACCCAAACACTTCACCTTAATCACCAAACCTATTGAAACCGAAAGCGCCGAGCGTTGCGAATCAGCTTGAATTGCTTGTTATGAAGATTTTTCCGTCAGGTACGAACGAATTTTTTGCACAATAGTTAAAGGCTCATCACCATGCCCTTTAGCAACAATTTCACACGCATCTAGCAAGTAGTGCGCAACCAACGGAATTGATATAAGCTCTATTTCACTAGGGCTTTGTTTAAATAAACTTTGATTACTAAGTTTATTAGATTTATTTCTTTCTATAACCCTGTTTAATAATGAAAAAACAACCACTGTGAGTATGGGCGGATAGCCTGCAATACACTGAACTATATTCATCTTTCAAATCAGCCTGAGTGAATTTTTCTGAAATTGTTAAACAATAGAAATCTTGAGCGGGGCGATAAAGAGAGAAACTATCATTGCGTAACTTTCGATATTGTTTTTGCTTGGACTTAGACTTAACAAGCTCTTTTTCACGATTATAGTACTCAGCCCATAGGTAGTTAACGTAATTACCTTCTTTCGCGACATTTTTAATATCAACATAGATTTCTAGTATATTTCTAGCTATAGATTGTGTTGCAGCAAATTGACGTTTTTCAAGCAAAGTACCCAAAGCCTGACATTGTTCGACCATAGCTGCAAATAACCCCATCATGGTTATATATGGAGCTTGCTTTGATTCTTGATACAAGTCTTCAAATAGAGCAATCGAGAAATCAAGAATCTGATTTAGTTCCTTTACATTTTCGTGATGTTCCATTGCAACCTCATCTTCATAACGCCGCATTAAGGTGTGAGCGACGCTTGGCTATACTTGAGCGAAGCGAAACCGCCAAGCGTTGCGAATCACTCTTAAATGCTTTGTTATGTGCGTACTAAAGACATTGGTACGAACCTAATTCCGTTGAACTCGGCTTCTTCACCTGTTGCTACGAAACCATTACGATTGTAGAACTCAACAGCATTCACCGATGAACGCAGGCTAACTTCACGAGCATCTGTCTGATTGAGCAAATGATTCAATAAAGCACGACCTAAACCTGAACCTTGCTGTGAATTAGCAACAAATAAATGTGTTAGATAATTCCCATCACGTAAAGCAGCAAAACCAAGGACTTCCCCATTTGATACGGCCTTAACGGATGAAAACTTCTCATGGTCAAAAGTTGTCACTAGGTCAGGTAAAACTCTGTCCATATATTCTTGCTTTCCCTGTTCATTAAACAATGGAAGCACATCCTTGTCTGAGACCTCTGAAACAAGCCTTTTCACTGCTTCTAAGTCCGATTTTAGGACCTTCTGAATTTCCAATTTCCCTCCGAGCACATAACGCCGCATTAAGGTGTGAGCGACGCTTGGCTATACTTGAGCGAAGCGAAAACGCCAAGCGTTGCGAATCACTCTTAAATGCTTTGTTATGTGAATGTTTCATCCTTTCTCAGACTAGTAAGGTGCCTACTGTACTCCCTAACATACTCAACTATATCTAAGTTAACATGCCAGTCCTTACTTCGTTGTTTACCATGTAGCATGATTTCTGCAGAAAGATGTTCAAACTCAGAGTCGCTGTCGCTGATCACTAAACTAAAAGCATCTGCATGTATAATCTTATTGAATGCCTCGCGAAGATTAAGTGGGCTGGAGACCCCATCAACCTCTATGCTCCCACAGTAATTCGATGTCTTCGACAATAGGAATGACTCCCTATCATCTATTACTCGACCAATGGCAGCTGTGCTTATGAGTAACCTTGTAATTTCCGGTTCACCCAGTGAAGCAATTGACCAAAGAGGATCTTGTTCATTTTCTATTGCCTCTGCATATTGAGCATCGGCTAAAAAAATAGATATAAGATGAAATAAGTCGGTTTTGACCTTTCTCATATCAAAAGCCCAGCCTTGAGCTTCCCCTACTTTTGTAATAACTAATGTCAAAATATGCCTCTTTCACATAACGCCGCGTTAAGGTGTGAGTAACGCAATGCCGAAGTTTCTGCATTGCACCTTAAACACCAAAACCAATGCAAATTAAAAATGCCAAGCGTTACGAATCACTCTTAAACGCTTTGTTATGCGAATTTTTCAACTCTGCTGACTGAAGAGTTGTGCTAATGAGCTCTTCAAAAAGTTCTAACTGCCCGGCTGGAATTAATTGATTCTGAATGGTTTTTCGTTTACTTGAGTCAAACAGCCGCTCTGCCACCCAACCAATGAGATACATCAGTGAGAGACAGCCTCCTGCAGTGGCTATGTTACCTTCTACTACTAGAGGCAGATTCTGAACGTCTCCTCCCATCTTTTGTAGAACATCTTTAGCATCTGGATTGGTTGTTAATGGCTTACCTTTTAATAAACCGAGCTCATGAAGGATGAATGAACCAGCACATATCGAGCCAATTAGCTGTTTGTTTGGGTCAAGGCTCAACGCTGACATAAATTCAGCATCTCTCATCGCAGCTGGAATACCACGTTTACCACTAGTGATAAGAACGACATCTTGGTTAGTCACCTCTGAAATATGTCCATCAGTTCTAACTTTCATGCCAAGGTGGGAATGATGTTCTGGTTTAGTTCCCAGTATGCTGACCGTCCAACTATCGGTTGTCCTCCCAAGCAAGTCATACATAAGAAAAAAGTCTACATCTGTGAAGTCATCAAATATAATAACGCCAACTTTGTACATAAGTCTCTATTCCTTTCGTTGACCTCATGAATCGCATAACGCCTTGTTAAGGTGTGAGCAACGCAATACCGAAGCTTCCGCATGCCACCTTAAACACAAAACACAACGCATAGTAAAAATGCCACGCGTTGCGAATCACTCTTGAACAATTTGTTATGCGTTTTTTAAAAGTTCGACGAACTCTTGTTTGCGAGGCTCACCGCTAGAGATATGAACAACTACAGTATCTCTAAGTTCATAGTAAGGATGTAATGCTAAATGTTTTGCAAACCAAAAGACTTCTGACAGCGGCTCATCATCGTGCCAAGTTGTTACAACCAAATTTGCATCATTCAAATCGCTATCTCCGACGTAAGTGATATTAGCTATATCTATAGATGTATCCCAAGAACTGGCATTAACACCCCAAGCTAAAGCATATAAGCAACCACCCTCGACTAGCCAAGAACTCAATTTCGATTGCCAACTTTCAGCTACTGCTTCCTCAGCCACAATTATGCAGCGAAACTTCCCAACCTGAAGTGCGGGAATATGTGAAGCATCTTTTTTTAAGTGAAGATATTCCATATTACCTCTGAAACGCATAACGCCGCGTTAAGTGGTGAGCAACGCTACCACCCTACCTAAAACATTGTGCCGTAAACACTAAAGTTGAATCAAACCGAAAATGCCAAGCGTTGGGAATCCGTCTTAAACGCTTTGTTATACATATATTTTTAACGCTAATAATCCAATAGTTGCTGAACAAACCGCAAAGGATTAGCTAAAACAAATGACCACACTAGCAGCGAGAATCCTGTCACCTGTGTATACGGAACTGATATGGCATCGAAATACTGTGGCAGTAACCCTATAGCCCCAAGTGGCATAAAAAACATTCCCACGTAAGCTCGAAACTCACTTACATAGACCTCAGCAAATGAAAGAAACAGCAAGACTAATGACGCTAACACTATGCCTACAACAAAAAGCGGAACATAAATTTCCCAGAAGCCCATCTTTGGATGCAATAACGGTGAAAGCTCGGAGAATAGAGCGCTAATGAACACGGGGATGAATATTTTGGAAGACAGATCGTCAATTGCTTTAGCATAAATTGTTCCGAAAGTTTCCATTTTACCTCCATATGTATAACGCCGCGTTAAGTAGTGAGCAACGCTAACCACCTAACCTAAACCTTTGTACCGTAAACACAAAACTAAACTTTAAATGCTGAGCGCCAAGCGTTGGGAATCTGCCTTAAACGCCTTGTTATAGTGCTTTGCCGTTTACAAGTGACCAATGATGAGGCATTAATTCTCGTATAGTTTTGAAAACCAATGCATTCTCTGGAGTCGTAATTGCTGCTTTGACATCCCCACCCCAATGGACAAGGCGCTCTTGGCAAACTCCGCATGGTGACAAGATTAGAAATTCATCGTTCTCACTCTCACGACACAGGCATAATGAGTGGGTCACTCGCTCATTGAGTTTGTGAGCCTCTAAATACGCTCCCACTTCCATGCATAGTGAAAGAGCATCGTTTTTCGTATCAGGAGCAATGCTTGTTAATATTTTTCCTGACTCTGTTCTAACAGCCGCAGCTCCACCCCAACCAGAAGGATATCGCACATTTACCAGTTCTATTGCTGCTTGATAGAGCTCTTTTTCGATATTATCCATGACCATCCATATTCAATTTTATCGAGCGCTATAACGCCGCGTTAAGTGGTGAGCAACGCAGACCACCACACCTAAACCATTGTGCCGTAAATACTAAAGCCGAATCAAACCGAAAATACCGAGCGTTGGGAATCCGTCTTAAACGCTTTGTTATGTAGCTGGTGCCTAGTTGTGTCTTTTCCAGATACCATGTTAAAATGTATCTATTGGAATAACTAGGAACTACTGCCTGATACAAATTTTGACTCAGTATTACTGAAACAAGAGCATTGGCTCATTTCGGCGGTTTATTACTAGTTGCTAGAGAACCTGCCACTGATACGTCCTATGGATTAGTCAGTGGCAGGTTTTTTTTTGGATTTTTATCGGGACAAAGAAGGCATTATGAGTTTAAGCAAATTTATACATTTTTGTTCTATCGTGTGTGCGTTCATAACTACAGGTCGATTGCTAGCGCAACATGACTTCGATATTCATTTCGTCCCGCTAGAAAAACTTGTAAGTCATGCTCAAATTGGGCTGACAATCCCATTAGTTATCGTTTTGTTTTGGGCTAGCTTTGACCCATCAGTCATGAATAAAATCAATGGATTGAACCTACAGTTTTTCATAGCAGCAATAACTCTAGCCTATGTATCTATTTCTTCTCTCGCGATGTAGAAGAAGCTACATAACGCCGTGTTAAGTGGTGAACAACGCCAACCACCGAACCTAAAACATTGTACATTAAACACTTAACTCACCTGGAAGTTAAATCG
>NZ_AEVT01000122.1 GCF_000189275.1 Vibrio sinaloensis DSM 21326
GCTGCTTTCTTCTACAATTACCCCTCTTTTCGTCCAAATATTGTCAATCAGCTCTTTCTTGCTTAGCAACTTATCCGGTTGACAAAGGAAGTACTTCATTAATTCAACTTCATTTGTTCCTAACCGATAAACATTATTTGTTTCTAAATCTTTTACCGTTGCTTTTTGAAGATCAACTTCGAAAGAGCGATTTATGTGTACCATGATAGTCCTCTAAACACTGGATTGCTATTAATACAATTATCAACTATAAATTCATTGCAATTGCATTTATAGTTGGGTTCATCTAAGCCCCGACTTTCCATGGTATTTACCTACAACGCTGCTAATTCTCTTTTATATGCTTAATTGTCATCAAATGGATGAAGGTGTAATGAGACAATCAAAATATCCATTCTATTTACACATAAATGACGCATTCGTGCTTAGTGCCATAAGTTAAACTCTTTTCTTTATCCTATGACTAAGAGTCAGTATAACAATGAGTTCAGTTTACAATTTACTCACCAAACCTTCGCATACTAATTACCTAACTTTATAAACTTAACTTAATTAACTTTAAATAGGCTTTAGTCATTTTTTTAATTTTTTATACAAGCTCTAATTTACTAAGTCGAATGGCCTGAACAACGAATATATGGTTATAAGTGAGTTTGAGACTAATCGATGGCACGGAAAAATTACTTCTTACTCTTTCTGTTGATACTAAAGCACCCCTTTCTTTTCCATCACGATTAAGCCACCACTAAAAAGTGCATACACAATTCACTTTTTGGATATTTATGTCACTCAGAGGTCTCCTTACTATTCTCGCTACAAATCGACTTAGGATTAACTCCGATTGTCGATATCAATAAAAACTGTTCTTAATGCCATTTGAGGCACCTTGAGCAGCGACTCATTATGAATACACCCAAGGAAAAGCAATGAATACTAGTGCGGTTAGTCCTGCATCCAACTCTTACTCAGTAGCGACAACACTTTTGGCCGGTTTGCCACTTTTTACCCTGCTGCCACTCGGGCAAGACTTTTTCTTACCCGGCGTGTATAGCATTGGTACATACTTTGGCAACCAGAATGTGGGTAGCTTAGCTATCACGGTGTATATGATCTGTTGGGGTATTGGCCAAGTTATTTGGGGCGGCATCGTAGACTCAATTGGCAAAAAAACATCGGCGATCATAGGTCTACTTTTGTTTGCGGCCGGATCTTACTTAGCGGCGATATCCGTTCCGGGTGAAGATGCACAGTTTCTTACTGGGCGAGCCATTCAAAGTTTAGGCGGTGCGGGCTGCTTTACGGCGATATTCGCCATCGTACGATCTCGATTTGAAGGGAGCCAGCTTAACCGAGGTTACAGTTATCTTTATGGCGTAATGGGGTTTGTTCCCGTTGCCTCACCCGTAGTGGGCGGTTTGCTATTACAGAGTAACCAATGGCAGTTTTTGTTTGAGATTATGACGTGGCTTGGATTTATCAGTGTCGTGTGGGTTGCCTTCTCATTGCCAAATGAAAAACGTCGATCATCCGTCAGCATTCAGCAAAACAAACCGTCAGCTTTGCGAGCATATGCTGTGGTGTTAAAAGATCGCGTTTTTGTTACGTACTTAACGATTGCTGTGCTCGCACAAACACTGTTTCTTTACTACCTGAGTTACGGCCCTGCTTACTTAATCGGACAACTCGGTATGGACGAACTTGGTTTTGGTCAGCAGTTCACCATCGTTGCGACGGCCTTCTTATTGATGAGCTTTCTAGCTCCACAAATCATAGATCGCTTCCCTACTCGCACTTTACTCAACGCGGCGCTACTACTCATGACACTCGCTTCAGGCCTAATGTACCTATTGGCTGATGCAGACGCTTGGTATGCAGTCACTGTACCGATGATCGTTATGACGATAGGCTTAACACTCGTGATGACAAGTTGCCCAGGTCGCGCTTTAGAGAGCCTTAAAGAGCAAGCGGGTGTAGCAAGTGGGCTTTATTCAGCGGCGCAGTTTGGTATGTCGGCAGCAATTGCGGGGGCACTGTTTACTCTATTTGATAGCTCAGATCTTCACGTGGTAGCCATTGCATCCTTTGGCTGCCTTGTCATTCCTTGGCTATTGTTCTTCTTCAGTAACACCCTCAAGCAACACGCCAAATAGTTTTGACTGTTAAACGAATAAACGGCCCACTTATTGGGCCGTTTCTATTTATCTCAATCTCAGTCTTTCAGTTAACTGCTTTTTCTTGTGCTAAGTTATTTTTTTGTATTGCTTTCAATGACCTGATCGCGCACTTCACCGATGGTTTGCCATATCTGCTCGACGAGTTCTGGGTTCTGCTGCGTAAATCGATGACTAAAGATCAAGTAATAATCTTTGGTCGAGATTGGCGGCTCTATGCGTTCAATGTTAGTGAGCTGATTCTCTTCAATAAAGCTGGTAGCAATATTGCTTTGGATAGCGACGGCAGCGAGTCGGCGCTTTCTTAACATCTCAAATAACTTTTCCGTTGTCTCTACTTCCAGCGTAGCGATCTTGTTGGCTTGGAGTATCTTCACAATAGAGAAACCTCGATGTGCCCCTACCAACATTTGATTTACCGCTTCTAGCCTAGTGCCATCCCAATTCACTGGTTGTTGCTTGAGTTTATAGAGGAAGTAATCCAAGGTTGCGATACGTAATGCACTATCGGCTTGGTTTTCTTTTAACGGATAGTCTGCGTATTTTGCTCGTTCTTGGTTATACGAAAAGATGAATCCGCCATCGACATCATTGGCTCGGATATGATGAAGGACGCGCTTACCAGGAAGGCGGACGTATTCGATCTTGATATGGAGCTGACTAGCTGCTTGTTCAATCACATCAATAGAAAGGCCAGGAGGTCTAGCGACGGAAGTGCCATTACCCATTTGGAAAGGAAAAGACTCAATATCTGAATAGGCCAGTTTAATCGTCTTGATGGGAGATGAGAGCGAGCCGTTTGAAAAGAGCAGTATGACCAATATTAAGAGTATATTGCGCATCCGACCTTCCCTCGTTTCGACTCACCTATGTACGACAGTATAGAGTCTTTTTGTCCCATTATTGCAACATGATAGCGCTAAAACTTACATCAAACTGTGGGCTAGACGACTTCTTGAGCAATAGCTCAACGTAAAGCTAAGCCTAATGCTAGATGCAAAAACACCCAGTGTAATTAATCGGTTGCCAAGCTGTCTTCATTCAGCACATCAATTTCGCTCGATGAAAACGACGCTTTCAATCTCTGGGTGATGACCGGAAGGTCACTGCGATAGAAGGATACGGTATAACCGTCTACACGAGGTGGCAAAGAGTGGATAAGTTGAGTCAGCGCATTTTTTGTCAGCTCAGGCACTTCACTATCAGCATTCAAGGTCGGGAATACGTCGAACTCAATCACTTTAAACAAATCAGAGATGAGTTGCTCATAGTGAGCGACATTTTCAACAGTCATCGCTTGATAAACAAAATAGTAGTTGGCGACTCGATAAAGCGCATCTCCCTCTGTTTGGGTTAGGCATCCAGAGTCCACCAGCGGCTTAATATCACTCTTAAAGCGTTTCTTTAGTTTCTCAACACGGGCAACCAGAGATTTCTTAGTGCTTTGCTGCTGTGTTTTTTTCTTGTTGTCGTGATAGAAGTAGAAAGTAATCAGGGCGAACATTGCAAGCAGCAATGTGATGATAAGGAAGAATGGCATAGCTAACTGTTCAAAGAATGGATATCGTTATTAAAGTTGAGAAAATTATATAAAATCATCCTCCTACGATCAAAAAACTCTTCACACATAATGTTACTTGATGTTAGCACCATCACGAATTGTTACACCGCAACGACAGATTGATAGTAATACTTAATAATTCGATAGACTAACCCTTTTACCTAGTATGCAAAAAGGTATATACCTAGTCTTAACTAATCCAAAATGTGAAAGCCTCATGACGCTCAAAGAAATCCTGCAAATCCGTAATGTTCGCTGCTTTCTAATGTTTCGCAGTAGTTACTTTGCGCGCTTTTACTACCCAGTATTCACTTTGCTTTACTTAGACTACGGACTGACCTTATCGCAGTTTGCCATGCTCAACGTAGTTTGGGCCGCGACGATCGTAATCTCAGAGGTCCCTTCTGGCGCTTTCGCTGACACGTTAGGCCGTAAAAAGTTGGTCGTCCTCTCATCATTGATGATGTTTATTGAGATCGCCATGATCGCCTTAGTCCCAACCAGCAACACTCACCTCGTCTTTATTGTGTTCTTGGTCAATCGAGTTTTGAGCGGGCTTGCAATGTCTTTAGCAAGTGGCGCTGATGAAGCCCTCGCCTACGACACCTTGAAAGAGCAAGGCAAAGAAGAGATATGGCCTCAAGTTCTACAAATCCAACTGCGTATCTCTTCAACTGTGGGGATATTCGTCACCCTAATTGGCGCCGCAATGTATGACGTAAACTTTATGGCTAGCGTTTACGCTTTTCTCGGCCTCAATACGCCAGAGACCACTCAGGACATCATGCGGGTTCCTGTTTATGCCACTTTGTTTGTCGCCCTATTTGCCATCTATGCAGCGTTTAGTATGGACGAAGAAACCAAACAGTTACCGACACACAAAAACAAAGTTGCCACCACAATAGCTAGCCTTAAGCTTACGTTAAACACAGCAAAGTGGGTTGTTTCCACCCCCTATGTACTGTTTATTTTGCTTTACTATAGCTTGTTTGAGCATACCTCCAGAATGTTCCTAACTATGAACAGCCAGTACTACCGCGCCATCGACATACCGATAATCTACTTTGGTTTAATTGGCGCCGGGATCAGTGTGTTGCAGATCTTATTAGCAGGTCAAAGTCGAAGACTGGCAGAGAGCATCGAACCAAAATTATTTCTCGCGATCATGGGGGTCGCTTCAATGGCAACTTACTACTGGATCAGTCTTGGTTGGGCAATTTATGGGGTAATCCCGGCCTTGGTACTGATATTCATCATCATGACCATGAACATTTTCATCAGTTACCATTTAAACAAGAAGACCGAATCTCATAACAGAGCAACCGTGTTGAGCTTTAAGGGGCTGATGTTCAACTTAGGCTACGGCTCGATTGGTATGCTCTATGCCTACTACTACAAGCTTTTATCGCAAAACTACACGGAACAACAAATCGAAGACAATATTGCTTTCTTAGACTCGTTGTCCTCCTTTTTCTACTATTTTACGTTTTTGTTCTTGCTCATTAGCGCGTTTTTCTATGTCAAACACAGAAAGGAAGCGATTTTTTAGTCGCGAGAACAAGCACCAATAATAGGCTAAAAGTGGCGTTGTTTATTGACTGCTCATGCTGGGCTTAAAACGGATCTGACCAACATCTAAGGAGAAAGGACCAGCCGTTTTGTCTGCAATCAAAAAACCGACTCTTGATATATCTGACGCTGCCAACCGTGGGGCGTCATCTATCAATCTGCCTCGGTAGACAGCTTGGAAGTCTTTTAAGCTAAACTCTAGGTTTTGAAGCTGGCCGTCTCTAGTTGAGAATTCATGCTTGTAATTGATTTGGACCCCGTTCTTCCTTGTAGAGAATCTAAGTTGATAGCGTCTTCCATCACCGACAACGATTATCGCAACCGTCTCGATATCTGAACTGAGTGACTCAATAGAACGATTTATCGAGCTAAAACCGCCGTTATTCGCGAGTGATAACTCCCCTTCAAAGCGGCTTATAGGTTTCGCATAAATCAACTGCCCGTTAGATACACCACCCATGACGTTATCGTTGGTCGCTTGCCACTGTTGGTACTCATTCGGCTGTGTCATATCAATCATGTAATCCTCCATAGCCAGAGCAGCACCTGCATTAAAAAGTAACGTGATCAGGAATAAGAAAATAAGGCTTAAACGTGTTGAGTATTGAACTGAAATCATGACCGACGCTTTGGCACCTAAACTGCGGTTCATTGCACTGGTTTGCTTGCCGTAAGCACAAGACAACGCTTAAGAAACTCGGAGTAATTAGCTTGATTGTCATACTCAATTTTTAGCGAGCCATGAAACATCAAGGTAACCGTTACGTCTTCATAGCCGAGCCAACAGGTATAGCCATCAAAATCGTGCCACGCGTCCAAGCCATTGAGATGGTACTTATGCTCGAATTTTTCTCCGCTAGAACAAACGCTATCAAACGCACGCAGAAATTGCTTGATTGTTAGCCTACTTTCCATTTGTCATTCCACCGTAAAACAATCACTTGTGAGTTCTTTAGTGTTTACGATTTAGGGAGCATAGCCGATCACTTGCTGCGGTCAGCGGCTAAAAAAGCGTGCTGAAGAGATTTCAGTTACGCCAAGCAATGAGTTTAACGACTCAAAGCTTCACCAAGTGGCTTGAAATAGGCGATCAATGCATTGTAAATGGCGGTTCGATGAGCCATATCAGGATAAACGGGCGCCATATCCGGTGCCGTCGTACCAGAAACCAAATAAGGGTTGCGAATGCTTGGACAAGACTCGATAGCGGCCTCAAATGCTCTCGCCATCATTTCTGTTGGCAAAGAGAAATAGCTTTTACCAATGATTTTATCTGCACTGACACTACGCGCGACATAATCGTGCTTATCGGAACTGTCCTCCGTAAGCAAAGTCGTATCGAAAATACTCAACAAGCGTTCATTAAGCGGATGTACCAGCGGCGTTTTGTCCATTAACCAGCAATCACTGGCGAACATGGTTTTGCGTATAGAAGAAGCCCTCACATCAAACGCCTTATCAGCGATGTAATGGTCAAACGCGTGCCAAAACTCATGAGCTAAAGCTCCGGCTCCAGCATTCTTTGCCAACGCAAGCTCCCTTTGATGCGGCGCATAATGCGCTTGAACACCTTTGCGTCCACCGCTACCAAAAGCAAGATTGAGGTTCCCACGCAAGCCCATCGCTTCCGGCGGTAGAGCAAGCATGAAAGCTAAGTCAGCAAAGGAGTCGAAAATCAAATTGGCCGCGAGATCTTTTTCTTCTCGAGTTACCCAGTTTCCGATACGGATATTGCCCATACCAAAGGTCTGCTGGATGTCTTGAAAAGAAACCTGTTCACCGTGGCGATAGTCTGGCCCTTTGCGTGTTTTGTGCTTAAAACTGGTTAACTTCAATTCTTACCTAATCGCTTATAGACAGTCATTAAGGAGATGACGAGCGATTATAACCAAATGAAAGAAGCTTCAGGAAGCTATTGGTGGGTGTGCTGGTGAAATAATCAAGGCCCTATGAGTTAAGGGCCTGATAGCTAAGCCGCTTTAACACTCGTGATATTAGAAGCGCTGGTTTGCTTTTTGATGATAGACAATCGACGTACCAATGCAAAGATAAACAATGCGCTTTGAATCAGTACTATGGTGGGTGCTGGCGCGCTGTCTAAGTTAAAGCTGAGATAAACACCTGCCAACATAGTAGCTAGGTTGATCACACACGCCAGCCATAGCATGGTTGAGAATCGTCTCACCAATAGAAACGCAATAGCACCAGGAGCAATCAGCAAGCTTATCGCCAGAACTAAACCAATAGCACTTAGCGTTGCAACTATGGTCAGAGAAAGAAATGTCAGAAGTGCATAGTGCAACAGCGTGACGTTCAAACCGCTCACTCGCGCTTGCACTTCATCAAACGAGTGAAGGAGAAAGTCTTTCCAGAAAACTACAATACCTGTCACGACAACCAATGAAATCACAGCCGCTGTTAGGATCTCTTGAGAGTCAACGCCTAGCATGTTGCCAAACAGGATGTGATCCAAATGCGCATGAGTATCCAACGCAACATACAATACTATCCCAGCGGCAAACATTCCTGAGAATACAACGCCCATTACGGTATCTTGTTTGACTCTTGAGTTCGCAGAGAAGAACCCCGTTAAAAAGCTGCAAAGCATTCCAGCGGCAAAGGCCCCCAGCAGCAAAGGTAATCCTGTCACGTAGGCAAGAACGATCCCCGGCAGTACCGCGTGACTGACCGCATCCCCCATCAACGCCCAACCTTTCATCACTAAAAAGCAAGAGAGTAGCGCCGTTGGTAACGCGATAACCAAGCAGATAATGAAGGCATTTTGCATAAAAGGAAATTGGAACGGCAACAATAGGTCCATCATGAAAAATCCTCTGCAGTGGATGCTTTGTTTTGATCAAAATTGACGAGCTGACGATGTTCGTTGAGTGCTTTCTTAGCACGTTGCTTAGCCGCAAAATAACCATGTTTGGGGGCGAAGAAAAACGCCACAATAAAAATCAGAGTTTGCAGACAGATAATGATGCCGCCCGTCGCTCCGTCTAAGAAAAAGCTTATATACGCACCTACAAAGCTGGTCGTACTACCAATCAGCACCGACACCATAATGAGTCTTGGAAAACGATCGCACAATAGGTAAGCCGTTGCGCCCGGTGTGACGACCATTGCGATCACAAGCAGAGCTCCCACAGTTTGCATCGCGGCAACAACCGATGCCGACAATAAAGTGAAGAATATGGCTCGAAGCAGAGGAGGATTTAAACCAATCGAACGCGCATGGCTCTCGTCAAAGAAGGTCACCATCAGATCTTTCCACTTAGCGATTAACACCACTAACGTGATACAGCCAATCAAAACCAGTTGCAACGTATCCTCTGGCGTAATCGCAAGTATGTTGCCCATTGTGATGGTTTGAACACTGATTGATATCGGATTAACGGAGATTAGGAACAACCCGAGTGCAAAGAACGAGGTAAACACCAAGCCGATAATGACGTCTATTTTTAAACCCGAGCGTTCAGATAAGAACAGCATGCTGGCTGCGGCGATGCCGCCCGAAATAAAAGCGCCAAACGCAAACGGCAAACCTATCATATACGCAAGCGCGACACCGGGAACCACTGCATGGCCAAGCGCATCACCAATTAATGACCAGCCTTTGAGCATCAAGTAAGAAGAGAGAAACGCGCAAACTCCCCCAACCAGCGCTGACACCCACATCGCACTGTTCATGTAGCCATAACTGAAGGGCTGGAGCAAAAAATCAACCATGATCGGACTCCCTCTCAGTCGGAGTCACGGCCTTACCTCCATATTGAACAAACGGACGCTCATCATCAGTTAGGATGATCAACTCCCGCGAGTCTTCATCATGGTGTAAGGTGTCGCCACCGAGCGTTAAGTGTCTTAGTACACCGCCAAAGACGCGCTGAAGATTCTGTTGGGTATAGGTGGTTTCTATAGGGCCAGAGGCAAGTACCGTTTTATTGACCATGATTGTGCGGTCGCAGAATTCAGGTACCGAGCCTAAGTTATGGGTCGACACCAGCATCACGTGGCCTTCTTCGCGCAATGATTTTAAAAGGTCCATGATTTGTTGTTCCGTCTGTACATCTACCCCAGTGAAAGGTTCATCAAGTAGAATGACTTTGGCTTGTTGAGCGAGCGCTCTGGCGAGAAACACGCGTTTCTTTTGCCCACCGGAGAGTTCACCAATCTGCCGCTTACGAAACTCCAACATGTTGACCCGCTCTAACGCTTGATCAACGGCAGCAAAATCCGCTTGTTTAGGCTTTCTTAACCACCCCATATGACCATAACGCCCCATCATGACCACTTCTTCAACCAGTACAGGGAAACTCCAATCTATCTCTTCTGATTGCGGAACATAAGAGACCAGGTTGGTTTTGAGCGCTTTCTTAACGCTTAAGCCCATGATGGTGATTTCACCTTGAGACATAGGTACAAAGCCCATAATCGCTTTGAAAAGGGTCGACTTGCCTGCTCCATTTACGCCAACGAGGGCTGTCACAGAGCCTGGAGGAACGGAGAAATTCGCGTCATGCAGCGCCGTGTACCCATTACGATACGTAACGGTCACATCTTTGGCTGAAATACCTAACTGATCATCGTTCATTACAGGTGCTTAGCTCCAAAAAATCTGATTGAGGATTGAGACCTAAAGCGGCCCTTGCGAGGCGCCAGTTTCGCGTCTTAATTAACAGAGTTAAGACCTTTCGCGACCGTTTCAGACGTCACCGTCAGTAGATCAAGGTAGGTCGGTACTGGACCATTGGCCGTAGAGAGAGAGTCGACAAACAACTCGCCACCGTATTGTGCGCCCGTTTCTCTTGCAACTTGTTTGGCGGGAGATGTATTGACCGTAGACTCACAGAACACAACCGGAATCTGGTTCTTTTTCACCCCATCAATCACCGAGCGAACCTGCTGAGGTGTGCCCACTTGGTCAGCGTTCATTGGCCATAAGTACAACTCTTTTAGGCCAAAATCTTTAGCTAGATAGCTAAACGCACCTTCACAAGTCACTAACCAGCGTTCCGAATCAGGAATACTAGCGATCTGCTCTTTTAGCGGTTCAATCGTCGCGCGTAGTTTAGCCTTGTACTTGGCTGCATTTTTAACGTAAGTCGCGGCGTTGTCAGGATCGTGCTCAGCAAACGCCTCAACAATATTGTCGATATAGATAAGCGCATTATCTAAACCCATCCAAGCATGAGGGTTGGGCTTACCTTGATAAGATCCTGAAGCAATTGGAATGGGATTGATCCCTTTGGTTAGCGTAACCGCAGGCACCTCTTTCAAATTAGACAAGAACTGCTCAAACCATAGCTCTAAGTTCATACCATTCCAAAGGATCAGATCGGCATCAGACGCACGGACAATATCTTGAGGCGTCGGCTCGTAGCCATGGATTTCGGCACCAGGCTTGGTAACTGAGACAACTTCAGCAGCATCACCAGCCACATTCGCAGCCATATCGGCAAGTACAGTAAAGGTCGTGACCACTTTCATTTTGTCTTCATCAGCGCTCGCGAAAGGTGAAATGGCCAATAATAAAGCGGAAGCAGCGGCAGCGAATTTGAACTTGGTCATATCTGGCTCCTTGATAATTAAAAAATACTTTCATACATCAAGAGGCCACAATTAACACACCCTCTTGAGATTAATTCTCATTTGCAAATACGTTAATGCAAACAATTCTCATTTACAACATTTAAATAGCGAAAACTAGATGATTTATGGCGATTGAACAAAAAGTAACAAGCGAAGACCATGCTGGTGTTATTGAAGAGTTGGAAGAAACACTGAGATCTGGTGGTGTAAGAATCACACAACAGCGAATGGCCATTCTGGCAGCACTTGCGGCGTCAGACGACCACCCTACTGTCGAAACCTTACATAGGCGAGCTAACAAGCTTAATGCCAATGTCTCTTTGGCTACCGTTTATAGAACAGTCACGGTTCTGGTTGAGCGTGGTGCAATCATTCGCAACGAGTTTGACGGCTCTAAGTCCAGCTATGAACTGGCGAATAAGCCTCACCACGATCACCTTATCGATGTCGATACAGGTGAAGTCATAGAGTTCTGCTCTGAGGAAATAGAAGCGATTCAGGAAGCCATCGCGAAACAACTGGGCTACGAAATCGTCGCGCATCGTCTTGAGCTGTATGTCAGAAAACATGGTCAGAGTTAGTCTACTGTTTGAGCACTCTGTCGAGGTTTGAACTGCAGTAACTCTATGGGAGTAAATTAATGGAAGTAACTCTATGCTAATTAAACAATCGGCCTGTTGTACTTTATTACTCTTGTTGTTAGATTGAGCGAATGATATTCAATTTAATGCCTACATCAAACTTCTTCTGGTGGCGCTCTTTTTAGAGCGGCGCTGAATCTTTGCATTCTTTAGCTGCTGGAAGGTAGCTAAGACTGTTCATTTGTTTTGTATCTCCAGTGGCGAATTACCTTAAAACGGAGATAAATAATGAACAAAACAATCGACAACAGTACGCAACCCATCATCTTAACGGGCGACCGAGCAACGGGGCCGCTGCATCTAGGTCATTATGTTGGCTCTCTGGCACAGCGAGTGGCGCTACAAGATACTCATGATCAAACCATACTTGTCGCCGATATGCAGGGCCTAACCGACAATGCGCACACACCAGAAAAAGTCTCGTCTAATATTCTCAATGTGGTTGCCGATTACCTGGCTGTAGGGATCTCAGTGGAAAAAACGACCATTTGTCTCCAGTCACAGTTGCCCGCGCTTGCTGAGCTCACCATGTATTACAGTAATCTGGTCACAATCAGCCGTTTAGAGCGCAACCCAACAGTCAAAAACGAGATACAGAGTAAAGGCTTTGAACGCTCGATTCCTGCAGGCTTTCTCACTTATCCAATATCGCAAGCCGCTGATATTACTGGCTTCAACGCGAGTTTAGTCCCTGTCGGGGACGACCAGCTTCCCATGCTTGAGCAAACCAATGAGATCGTGCGTAAAATCAATACGCTTGCAGGGCACAATGTGCTGACAGAGTGCCGTCCACTATTGAGTCAATCTCCTCGATTACCCAGTACCGATGGCAAAAATAAAATGTCCAAATCGATGGGTAATGCAATCAACCTTGGCGCAACACCCGATGAGATTTCAGCGGCCGTAAAATCTATGTACACCGACCCCAACCACTTGCGAGTACAAGATCCGGGGAACGTTGAAGGTAATGTGGTCTTTACTTATCTCGATGCATTCCACCCAGACAGACACTACGTTGAGCAATTAAAGGGCCACTATCGTGCTGGCGGCTTGGGCGATGGTAAAACCAAGCAAATTCTCGAAGAATGCTTACAAGAGTTACTCCGACCGATTAGAGAGAAACGCGCGCAATTTCTGAATGATAAAGCACAATTATTGCGCATACTGGCAGAAGGTAACGAGATTTCAAGACAAAAAACAGGGAAAGTTTTGCACGATGTTAAGCAAGTCTTTGGACTGAACTTATTCTGAACTGTTGACTTAAAATGGGTAGCTTCCGGCTAGGCGGCTTGTTCCACCTAGAAGCTGCCCATTTGCCAAAAGCCAGGCCAATGTGTGACTTCAACAACCATCATTATGAATTTTCCTCATGTTGAGATTGAAAGATTAGAAATGTTTTTCAATCGGTAATCCAAGTATAAAAAATACATCGCCTTCAACTTCTCATGTGACTGGTACCGATTGCTCACTCAATCAGTCTTGCATGACAAGTGCGCTAGAAACACAAAAAAACTAATGCGACGCGTTTAAAGGTGCATACCGCTTTCATCTAAGGAAATAGGATACCGACCATCATGACGACAGATTTTACTTATGCTGTAAAAAGCATCAGCTTTGATGAGCACTATCAGCCATCAGACAACACACGCATCACAACGAACTTTGCCAACCTTGCGCGTGGTGACAGCCGCCAAGAAAATTTGCGTAATGCACTTAAGATGATCGACAACAGTTTCAACGCCCTTGCGCATTGGGATAATCCAAACGGCGACCGCTACGCCATCGAGCTAGAAATTGTATCCGTTGATATTAATCTGGAACAAAACACTGAGACCTTCCCGACCATTGAGATCTTAAAAACCAACATTCTCGATCGTAAAACCAATAAGCGAATTGAAGGCATCGTGGGCAATAATTTCTCATCATACGTTCGCGACTACGACTTTAGCGTGCTGCTGTTAGACCACAACAAAGATCAGTCTTCTTTTAGTGTGCCTGATAATTTTGGCGATCTGCACGGTAAAATTTTCCAGCACTTTGTTAACTCACCAGCTTATAAGCAGAGTTTTGCTAAACCACCGGTTATCTGCTTGAGTGTTTCAGACAACAAGACTTATTTCCGAACTGAAAATCACCACCCGGTACTTGGCTATGAGTACCAACCCAATGAATCTTCACTGACTGAGAAGTACTTCCAGAAAATGGGCCTAGAGGTTCGCTATTTTATGCCGCCAAACAGTGTCGCCCCATTGGCGTTTTACTTCTTCGGTGATCTGCTCAATGACTACAGTAGCTTAGAGTTAATCAGCACAATCAGTACCATGGAGACATTCCAAAAGATCTACCGTCCAGAAATCTACAACGCAAATGCAGTTGCAGGTCACTGCTATAAACCTAACTTGAAGAATCAGGATCACTCTCTCACTCAAATCGTTTATGACCGTAAAGAGCGTAGCCACCTCGCCGTCGAACAAGGCAAATTTGCTGAAGAGCACTTTATTAAGCCTTATCAGAACATTCTTGAGCAATGGTCAGCGAACTACGTCCAATAAATCCTTCAACAGGCGGCATAAAGATTATGAAAAAACTATTACCAACATCAACCTCTGGCAGCTTACCTAAACCTTCTTGGCTTGCGCAACCTGAGACACTTTGGTCACCTTGGAAGCTTGAAGGTGACGAACTGGTACACGGCAAACAAGATGCTCTGCGTTTATCTTTGCAAGAACAGCAACACGCTGGCATCGATATTGTCAGTGATGGCGAGCAGTCGCGCCAACACTTTGTTACCACCTTTATTGAACATCTCGATGGTGTAGATTTTGAAAAGCGTCAAACGGTTAAAATACGAGATCGTTACGACGCCAGCGTTCCAACCGTGGTTGGCCCGGTAAGTCGTCAGAAACCGGTATTTGTCGAAGATGCCAAGTTCCTGCGTGAGCAAACCGATCAACCGATCAAATGGGCACTGCCAGGCCCCATGACCATGATCGACACGTTATTCGATGACCATTACAAAAGTCGCGAAAAGCTGGCTTGGGAGTTTGCCAAGATACTTAACCAAGAGGCAAAAGAACTTGAGGCAGCAGGCGTTGATATCATCCAGTTTGATGAGCCTGCATTTAACGTCTTTTTTGATGAGGTGAATGACTGGGGCATTGCCGCTCTAGAGCGCGCAATAGAAGGTCTGAAGTGTGAAACGGCTGTCCATATCTGTTACGGCTATGGAATCAAAGCCAACACCGACTGGAAGAAAACGCTGGGCTCTGAATGGCGACAATACGAAGAAGTATTTCCAAAACTGCAGCAGTCGAACATTGATATCATCTCGCTTGAGTGCCACAACTCTCGCGTGCCCATTGAACTGCTAGAACTTATCCGAGGTAAAAAAGTGATGGTGGGTGCGATCGATGTCGCCACCGATGAGATAGAAACGCCAGAAGAAGTCGCTGATACCTTGCGACAAGCTCTTCAATTTGTCGATGCAGACAAGCTGTATCCTTGTACAAACTGCGGTATGGCACCGCTCTCACGGGACGTTTCAAACGCGAAACTGAAAGCCTTACGCGCTGGCGCAGACATTGTTCGCAAAGAATTGACCGTTTAAATTCAGTACAAGCCAATTAGGGTGGCCACAATTGATCACCCTACTTTTCTCCTTATTACCCCACCTTATTTTAAAAATCCTCAGCTACTTAGCTGAAAACTGAGCGGTAAATCTGAGTATGTGACCTATCGATGCAGTACCGTTAAAACACAAACAAATGCGTCTCTAACGCACTCATATATCAGAGAAAAACTGTGACAAAACAGTTCTCAATTAACGCATAAACAATGTATTGCAGGATGGCTTATGCTCTCAACGAAAGAAATGAACTACTGTTCTCAATGTGACGCGAAAACCACTCATATCGTCGTATTAGTCCGTGATGAACCTAAAGCGAGCAAGCTGAGAGATTTTGTCGGCGGATTTATTAAAAGTGCGTCGGTTGGGGCATTCGAGGCGTCGATGGATGACTTTTCTAGACACAGTATTTGTGAGCAATGCGGTAAGAAAACCATCAACGATAACTTAACTTAAACGAATAGCCTCAGACACTGTCTGAGGCTATTTTCACTTATCTCCGTCTATGGCGTGACGCAGCTTTGTGCTTGTTCCGCTTTCGCCAAGCCCTGCTCTATTAGAGATTCAGCTTGCGCACTACCAATCGACTCTAAGAAGCCATTTAATAGCTTTTCCGCTGACGACGTAGACGTTGCATCAACCAAACACTGATAGGCATTAGCAAACTTGTCCGTTGCCTGTGAGATCGCTAACGGATCCGTATAATCGAGGCTGATTATCTCTTCTAACGAAGCGGTAAATTCTTGCGCGCTTTGCTTGGCATCGCCGAACTGTTCTAAGTTCAACTGCTCTAGGTTTAGCGACTCCACTTGAGACTGCACGCTATCGACAGCATCATTTGCCGCTTGCTGTGCTTGATCGATCATCTTGTTGGCGTCTTCACATCCAACCAGCACAAGTGCCACTGTCATTAATATCACGGATCGTTTCATGGCCAATATCTCCTTCATCTAAGATGAACTCTGTGCTCATCACACAACCGTATTAAGCATTGCGGAAACGGTTGTTTAACTTGGATAGTAGCACTGATTTGACCGCCAAGATGATAGAGAAAATGGCTTGTTACAATCTCACGATGCGCAGAAACAATTTTTCAAACAAAACGCTAGATATCGTTGTCTGAAATGGAATGGTCAAAGCGACCATGCTTTAAAAAATGTATCGCTTGTCGAGCAACCTGCTCATCGTATCGCATACTCGAATGACCAACATTGACACTGATGAAGTCACTCATATTGGAAAGCTTCGTTGACTCAACAGACACTAATCCATCATTTGGTCCATTAAACACAGTATCCGTTAATCGGGTCGCTTTTGTTCCGGCAATGATGCCAATGTTAGCATCGAGAGCCTCAATCTGATTACCTAGGGTCTTGTCACCCGTCGCCAGCGCCTGACTGATCTCGCCTCCGATGCTCATTAGCCAGGTTCCATTGTAGTGGTCTGCGACCTCACTGCCTTTATTGGGAGTGCCAATCAATACCACTTCTCCCATTTGTTCGCTGTCGATCATATCGGGATGATGCTGCAAGTAAGAGCGGATGACTAAGCCACCTAGAGAGTGACCGATGAAATGGACTTTTGGCGCAGAAGAGACACAAGCATCAATTTGGTTAGTCGTCACATTCAATACATCAGACACGCTTTGGCCGATGGTTTTATAATCTAATGTGCAAACTAAATACCCTGCTCCTTCTAATCGCCGAGTCATGCGCCACATCGCCACATCGCTGCGCCCTAAGCCATGAGCCAGAACAACCACTTGGTCATTGGCTTCAAACTGAGTGCTTTCTTTGACTGAGCCGGTGCACCCTACCAATACTAAGGAAATAAACACTAACAAAGTGGAAGTAAGCTTGTTCATTCGCACGTGTTCCTAGGAATTAAATTACACCGATTAGTGTAATTTAATTCAACACGGCCATTAAGTAAACCGATCAGTTTACTTAATAGGAGAAACGGCATGAACTGCTCTAAGTTTTCCGATACGACAAAAAAAGCCAGTACCGATTGGCACTGGCTGTATGAGAATTCAGTAGATGATGTTAGCGGAAGGCCATCGCGCCTTTACCAACACCTTCATAGGCAATTATTTGTAGAGATTCGCCACCAGCAAGGGTCGGCTTAACCTGATCAGCGATGTAGCCTGCTAAAAGCTCAACCGTTGTATCTGTCGGTAGAATTTCCGTATCTTCTTTTGGTATCGCGAGTTGGAACTCCCCTTGAGGAGCGGTATAGCGAAAGCCGTAATGGCTCTGATCTGAGATAGATTGTGCCAGCTCGCTTAGCTCTAATTCTCCGACCATGACTTTATCTTCTTGAGAACCAAGGTAGATATCTTGCCATCGTTTGGCAAACGCGGCTTCTTTGTCGCTATCACGTTTACCATCGACCACGATTTCGATCGGAGAACGGTGGCCGTGAGCAATGCGCTGGCAATTACCGTCGTGTTTCTTTAATCCGTGCGTGTAGTGATAAAAGGCACCAGCGATGTGTTCATTACGTAGCGTAATCTCGATACCCGTCACATTGCTTGGTAAGTTATCCCGTAAGATGTCGTACACATGCTGAGTAACACTTTCAAGTGTAATTTCTTCAGCATCGATCAGGCAGTAAGCTTCATCAGGACACTGTAAATGAATGCTCTTAGCACCGCGCTGCACATCGAGGGTGGCGTAACCAGGCTTGGTACTTTGATAAGAAATAGCGTCACTTTTCATTGGCACCAGTAAGCGATGATCAACATGTTCGTCAACAAGGTGTTTAATTTGCTTTTTCACCCTGCCGAAATCCAGCACCATGCTCATTTCATTGAGCTCGCCAGACATGGTTACATCTAAAATCCAACTATCTCCCACGACCCCTCTGCGCTCACAAATGAAGGAAGAATCGATAACGGTAAGATCTCTTACAAATAGGTTCAAGTTGAACTCCTTACTACTTTAATGAGATACGGGAGGCTGATTAAGTTTCAGCAGGCACTTCGTCTCATCGATTAGGTTGAATGAAAATGGAGGGGAAGGATGTTACAACGACTTAGCAAAGTCCACCTTTTTCGCGCCAATCTTATGAGAAAAGAACAAACTCTATCCAATTCACTCAATAATTGCGCCAAAACGCGCGTTTCCCCATGTTAGCTAAATGGTTACTCTTAACGTGTTTTCTGCCTGGCGATATTACCATCGCGTCGTTTACCAATGACTAAGTCTAGCTGATGTTTTCACTCTCTATTTTCCTTTACGAGTATCGGCATCGAATAGTTGTAAATAAATTTATGAGTGGGTATGTTCATATCAGGGTAAAAATAAGGAGAAAAATCAATGAAGTACCCAGCAGCATTAACCAGAGGCAGTACTATAGCAATCACTGCGTTTTCTTCAGGCATCGCACTTGAGCACAAAGCAAGGTTCGACACCATTAAACAGCATCTCGAATCTCAAGGGTTTCGCGTAGTCGTGGGTGATTGCCTTTTTGGTCAGCAAAAACACGTCAGCGCCCCCATCGAAAAACGCCTTGAAGAGTTAATGTCATTTTTACTCGACGACACCATTGACGCCATCTACCCGCCTTGGGGTGGTGAGGTTGCAATGGAGTTACTGCCTTTGATTGATTTTTCACGCCTAGAGACAGCCAAACCCAAATGGATATTGGGCTTTTCAGACGTCAGCACACTGACTGCTGTGTTTGCCAGTAAGCTCCGCTGGGCAACCGCGCACTGCTCCAACTTGATGGATCTGGTACCCGCAGCCAGAGATGAGCTCACGGCTAACACGCTGACCCATCTTGCAACGCCTATGGGAGAGCACTTTGTTCAGCTCGCATCACCACTCTACGCCAGCCAATGGCCAGATATTGTCAACACGCCAGAAAGCGGCTTAACACTAGATACACCTAATGAGTGGAAGTGGCTAGTTAAACCGACATCGAGTGACTACATCGAAGGACGTTTGATTGGCGGCTGTTGGGACACCCTATTCCACCTTTTCGACACGGAATATCTCGATATTAGCGCTTTATCCAAGGATTACCCCGAGGGTATTTTACTATTCCTCGAAAACGCTGAGATGTCTCCGACTGATATCGTTAGAGCGGTATTGAACATGAAATTTAGGGGCATATTCAATCACATTAATGGGGTACTGCTTGGCAGAAACTCATCCCCAGATCCTGAAGATGAACACGCGCTTACCTACCTGGAGGCAATCACGTCCAGCTTTGCAAACACCGGGGTTCCAATCATGATGGATTTGGACATCGGACACCTTCCACCCAACCTAACATTGGTCAATGGCGCATTGGCTAAAGTTGAACTTGGCGAGCGAGGGAAGATAACCCAGCGACTGGTTTAAGTAATCACCATTCCTCTATGGTTTAACGTATAAGGCGAAGCTAAATTGCTTCGCCTTCCCGTATCCCAACTCAAATAACGTTGGATTGGGTAAATTTCAATACAGCAGAATCAATCCTTGGTAACCACCAATCTGAACTTGATCGACGTACTCTCCGATATTGCCATTTTCATCCACTGGGCGCATGGCTGGGTCAAGAGGTATAGTCACTTTTTCAGAATGATAAAAGTCGCTGCTCTTGCCGAAAAAATCCGTTCGATAAAGTACCTTCCCCTTAGTGAAGTCTCGCGCCAATACCATGGTTTCTGGGCCTTGTGGGACGATCTCACGCTCACTCTGAACCAAGAAGTAAGTATAAGTTGGTCGCACATTAACGGTTCCGTTCGGCAAATCAGGGTGCATGACGGAAAGCGAAGACGAATCCCCCACTAGGGTATAGTCTGCGGGATAGGGTGTACTGGTAGAGAGCATTAACGGGATGGCATCATAGCCTGCTGGGATTGAATTTTTCGGCTCGCCAATATCAATATTCAACAATCTACTAGGTTGATAGGCGATGTTTTTTGCAACCCCACTTTGCCAGAAGTTATCACTGGTCGTGTTGTCACTGCCATAGATATAACCGCTGTTCCATTGAGAAAAATAGCTACGATCTGGGTGATGGTTCAAGTAGTACACCGCTAAAGTAGAGTATTGGTCTTGTTTCCAGTTTTGTTCGTCATTACCCAGATATTCAACACGGCCGTAACGTGTTGTGGCTTGATAAATAACCTTATGGCCGCCTTGCGCTAGTACAGCATTATCCCAAAATTTCGCCAGCCCAGCGTAGCCGCTAAGACCCATTGATGGTACTAAGTAGTGTTCGCGAAGATACAATGACGCCGAACCAAACAACGAGGTTTGGCCATTACGGCCCAGCATATTCGCCGTTCCAATATTGACGCTAATCAGAGCATCACTGTTGCTACTGGCGAGCCCTTTAAGGAAGTCTGCGAAATGTTGCTGATACAAGCGGTTGGCATCTGTACTACCAACCACAGCACCCAACTCCAGCACCTTTCCGCCACTATGTACATGAAACTGATTGGCTCCGATAAGCTTGTTAGTATCATCGTTATAAGCCCCTTTTAACCCTTGTTCAGACCATGTTTGATGATAGTAATCTTGCATCAAAGTAAGTAACTGAGGGCTTGCCAGATTGGTCAGTGCCCAAGATGAGGATTGGTTCCACATACGACCGAATGGAATGACGCGAGATTCCCAACGAAATCGCGCAGTGGCGTTTTTATTGCTGCGGCTTTTGTACTCCTGCCAAGACAAGTAGTTGTCGTTATTGAGGTCTGCTTGTTTATCAAACCCCCTCACCTTTCTCCATTTTTGGATCGTTAATCCTTCGCTTGTCGTAGTATCAGCACCGGTAAGTTTAACCTCGGGAAAACTGTTTTTGAGCTTCACTTCTTTAAGACGCGGGCGCAGCTCCATGGTTTCATTTTCTTTCGGTTGCCAAATAATACGCACGGCAAATAATCGCCCGCCATCACGTAACAACCTAGAGCCGAAGTATTGCCCCCCACCGTAACTCGCTCCCGAGCCATCATGTGTGGTGGCTCTTTTCCAATCTCTGGGCATATGCCAAACGATCGATTGGTTTTTGGTCATATTTAAGGTGCGGTCTTTTTTTATCGCGAGTGTTTTCCATTCAGTCACAAACCCCGAAGTATCTATCATCGCCGGGTATTCAATGCGAAACGTACCGCCTTGAGCAAACTGAGAGAAACTGAGCTTTAGCCGATCAAACTGCTCGGAATGATAGACGTAGAGCGCACCACCACGGTCACTATTTTCAAACACATCCGCGTCCCAAGGGGGTGCTTGATATAACCAAAAGCCGGCATGCATTTCATCGGCGGTGTAACCCACAATCATTGGTTCTCGGTTGATGATCGTTTTGTCACCGTGAGTCGGCTCAACTTCAGCGAGGATCGTATCTTCAGCAAAATGGAGAAAGAGATCTTCATAGTCGATACCTTGCTGTTCAGCACTATCGCGAATATCACTCTCAAGTTGCCCAGAATTCATTTCTAGCTTTTGGTTGTACATGTAGCCGATTGCGCTTGTCCGCTCATTGTCCTCTCTGTTTGGGTAAGAGCCAAACACCAAGTCACTGTTAGCCAATTCCCAATCAATCACGTCTTGCGGAGAAAGCAACGCACCATCAAGGTCGATACTTTGTTGATGTTGGCCGGGCAACACAATCGCCGCCCCAGCGGAAGGAAAGCTCTTTGCAGCAAGATAATGAGAAAACGAAATCGAGATAATGAATACAACCAGCAGCTTCATCAACGGCCTCACCTAACAAATACTAGCAATCAATTTGCGAGTCAAAATACGAACAAAGTATTGGTGAGGAAAGGGGGTTGTTCAAGAAACACAAGTACATTATCAGCCAAAGGATATTGAGGGTTTAGCAAGAAACGATGTGAGTTCAGGAGGTTAACAAAGATCTTTTTCTCAATTCGCAACTGAAATGCAAATTGAGAAAAAGGTGATTTAAATGCAGTTAATTGCGTACTGTCAAATTGCGAAAGCTAATCGTTGAATGACAAGCCTAGTGAAGCGAGTTGCTCCGCTTTGTTTCTTATGTTGCGCGTTAACCCCGCTACACCATCAACTTCTTTTAAATTACATTGCGAAGTATCACGAATAATCGAAACGTTTTTGCTAATCTCCTGTGCAACGACAGATTGCTGCTCGGTCGCCGTCGAGATTTGTTCACTCGCGTCTTCGATCTGCTGCATAGCTTGAGTCAGAGCACCAATTTTTTCACGCGTGTTAGAGGTGAGTTCCACACACACCTTAGCGGCTTGCTGCCCATCAGCCATCGACACCGACAACTGCTCAATCGAGCCCATGACTTCGTCCATGGAGCTCTGAATACTCTCGGTCACTTTTTGAGTACGTTGACTTAACGCCCTTACCTCATCAGCCACCACAGAAAAACCTCGCCCATAATCTCCGGCGCGCGCTGATTCAATCGCCGCATTAAGTGCGAGTAAATTCGTCTGCTCAGCAATGCCATTGATCTCTTGCATTAAGTTAGCAATATTTTTGAGCGTATGGGATAGAACCTCGGTCGACTCAAACGATACGTCCACTTTATCAACCAGAGACGATACTTTAGATTGAGTAGCATCAATGAGCTCATTAGCTTGGACGCAGCTTTTGTTTACCGAAAGCACTTGCGTCATCGTCTCGGAAGAGTTCCTTGCTACTTCTTCAATCGTTGCGACCATCTGCTCTATCGCGGTAACAACATTATGAATTTCTTCCGTTTCTTTCTCTAAGTTGTTGTGGGCGCTACCAGATGCATCTTCTAAAGAAGAGGCCTGTGCCAATAAAGAGTTACTACTATCTTGAGTGCGACCTAAAATGGTTCGTACCCGACCTTCTTGCATCTTCAAATGATACTCTGCGTAATTACTACTATCGTTACAGAAAACCAAGCGAGAAATGCTGTCATAGGTTTGTCGAAGCTCATCGTAGAATTTCTGCCGAACAAAGAGCTCGTGATAGAAGACGGCCACTGTAGCCAAAGGTATCGCTAGCGTCGCAAATGGTGACAGATAAATACCCGCAGCAACGGCACCCAGAGACATAACAAACAACAACTGGATTCTCGTTTTCGTCGTCATGTGCAAAGACTTAGTTAGGCGCTTGCCTTTATCGGCAACAGAATAGAGTTTAATTGCACGACTTTTTATTTCCGGAGACAACCTACGACGCACAGACTGATAACCAACAAGATTGTCGCTTTCAAAAATCGGGGTGACAAAAGCGTCTACCCAGTAGTAACGCCCATCTTTGCAGCGGTTTTTAACCGCTCCACGCCATGCTTGCCCCTGATTCAAATGTTCCCACAGATCTTTAAATGCCGCTTTAGGCATATCTGGATGACGGATAACATTGTGGTTTTTGTTGATAAGCTCTTCTCGGGTAAAGCCTGACGTTTCGCAAAACTCGTCATTAACATAGGTAATCACCCCACGTTTATCGGTTGTCGAAACCAGTTCTACGTTTTCATCAAAGTCGACTTCTTCATCGATTAAATGTTTGTTGTGCCTAGCCATAACTTACTGACCTGTTCTATTGATATACTTATTATTCAACCTAGCGCATAATCAGTGTAGTTTGCTCAATTCATTCACAGGAGTGATGGACAGCCCACTTTTAACAAATAAATCAATTTGGTACTTTTGGTTTAGAGTTTAGTGTAATTAAAGAGCTAGCCTTTCAACTATTCAATAAGTCGGCACGAGAACCAATCGAATCAGATCATCAAATTTGCTTACTTTGTACTCTATGGTCTTGTCGAAGAATTTGTTCGAGATAATGAGAATCCGTTAACGTAAAAATGGCATCAAAGTTTTCGCTCCGAATTGAGAGTTTACTGATTAAACGTTGTGGTACTTGAGAGTTACATACTCTCAAAAAGCGGATGAATTCAGCTACCTTTGCCGAGACTGAAAATAACACCAATTGATTAAGATGAGTAAGCCTAAGAGGTGCTTAATTGAAATGAAAAGAGCTAGCGTAAGCTTTCGCTTAGGCTAGCTCTTAATTTAAACGTATTTACACTAGCGCATCATACCCGGCTGCAAGCAATAAGCCGCGTTCGTGTTTGATAAGCTGAGCACGGTCTTCAATCAATTCAAGCAGCGCCTGACGAGGCTTTCCAGCCAAAGCTTTGTACTCGTCAAACGAGCTCGATGACTCTATTTCAGCAAACATCGCGCTGATAACATTACGCGCTTCACAAGGATTGCTGTCTGTCTTGAAATACTCAACACCTTGAGCCGCTTCGCGCATTTCCGCTAGCAATTCAATCGGGCTAGATTCTTGAGCAACCGCAAGATAATTATCTAGTACACGTTTAGCAAACAGCAGCTCATTTAGTGGAATATCACGGCCACTTTCAATCAGTGCCTGACTTAGAGTTTTACTTGAGCTCATGTCCTATCCTTAGTTTTATTTCTACATTCACTTTATCGCAGTCTAAATTATCAAGATGTTAATTGGAACAATAGATTGGCTCGATTTTCATTGCTCCAGCATGCCCACAATTTTCCTACGGTAGTTTGTTGGGGCTATCCCCGCTAAACTGGTTCCACTTCTAACGAAACAAGGAAAGTCATCATGATTCAACAAGGTCAAACACTGCCAACTGCTTCACTTAGCGAGCTGACGAGTGAAGGCATGCAAAATCACAACACCGATGCGCTGTTTGCCAATAAACGTGTGGTTCTTTTTGCCGTACCGGGCGCTTTTACCCCTACTTGCTCAGAAGCCCACCTACCTGGCTATGTCGTGCTCGCGGATCAGCTTAAAGCAGCAGGTGTCGATCTCATTGCCTGCGTATCCGTTAACGACGCTTTTGTAATGAAAGCTTGGGGTGATGCACAAAATGCCTCGGAAATTATGATGCTGGGCGATGGTGATGCAAGCTTTACCAAAGCACTTGGCTTAGACATGGATACTGCAGGATTCGGCGGTGTGCGCTCGCAACGTTACGCGATGGTGGTTGATAATGGCGTAGTGACGATTCTCAATGTCGAGGAGCCTAAGCAGTTTGAAGCAAGTAAGGCCGAGACTATCTTGGCCGCGCTCAAGTAATCCAAGGCTGCCAGTGGCGAACCAGAGCATGACTCTGGTTCGTGCTTTAGCCAGTAAGCTTACTCAGTGCTGCTCTGTATCCCTACTGTAGACCAAGGTTAACGCTTCTTTATCTTGCTCATTCGCAAAGACGAAGGTGCCGCCACCTTTACTCTTCGCTTTATACATCGCTTGATCTGCGCAGATCAACAGCTCCTCGTGACTCGTTCCGGAAAGTGGAAACGTGGCAATCCCGATACTGACACCTACCTGATAAGCGGATTGGTTGACGACAATGGGCCGCTCAACTTCTCGAATCATTTGCTCCGCTTTCTTGGACACTGAGCCGCTATCGATTAACAAGTCTAGGCATACCACAAACTCATCCCCCCCATAACGACCTACAATATCCGTTTTACGAGTACATCGACTCAGCCGACTCGCGACGGTATGAAGCACTTCGTCTCCCACCTCGTGCCCGTGGGTATCATTAATGATTTTAAACTTATCCAAATCGATAAACAGTACTGCGACAGAAAGGCCGCTGCGTTGCGCTTTGCCGACGGCGGTTTTAAGACTCGATTCAAGAGAACGGCGATTTAGCAAGGAGGTTAAAGGATCACGCTCGGATAAATACTCTAGCGTTTTCTTCTGCTTCTCTAGCTCTTGGGTGTGTTTGTTGATCTCACTTTCCAACTGCGATTTGGTGTACACGCTATGTTCGAGCTCTTCACTCATGGAGTTAAAGGTTTTTCCCAGCAAACTGAACTCTGCATCCAGATTTTCACACTGAATACGGTGATCAAATCGACGCTGACGAATGTTTTCTATTGCCCGAGAAATGGCATTGGAACCTCTTTGGAACTTTTTAAGCAGCATAAAAGCGATAAAACTCATGCAGATAGAAAACAGAGTTAACACAACCGTCATTTGGCGCATGGTATTTTCTATTTTTGCATTGGTTTGCTGCAGTTCACGTTCATGCTGGGTTGCCAAATACTCGTACATGTTCTGAATAAGCACATTATATCGAGTCGTCAGCAATGCCCTGCGCTGGTCTATATGCACTTGCTTCATGTTTTGTTGAGCTTGAGCGTTTTGGAACTGCTTATCTTGCTCGATGAGTTCCGCAAACTGCTTTTTGACACGTTGAATTTTATTGATTTTTTTACTCGGGATCTGGGATCTTTCTAGGCTCTGCGATAAGAATTTTTTTTGCTCAATTAAACTTTCAAAACTGCGATCGTCCTTATACTGAAGGTAAAGCCACAGCTGGCCTTGTAATGCCGTCACCTCCGACTGGATATCAATTAATTGTGACTGAGTTTCGATCGCTGATACGTGCTGCCGATAGAGACTATGCATAGAGAACGCCGTCGCCAAAGTCATCACTATGCTTGCCGCAAACAAGGTGTACATTTTTAGTGTTAACGAGTGCTTCATTGTAATGAGGCCTCCCGTTTGAAATCAGAAAAAGCTTCACTCCTGACCATAGCGCGCACATCGACAGGCTCTCCTTGCAAGATATTTCGCTCAGACGCCCATCTCGCTTGCATTTGCAAGTTTGACAGCAAGATGTAGTCGTTAGTCAGACTGAAAATATAGTCATTCCAACTCCACTCGACTTGTTCAGGTTTGATATTGAGCTGCTCACTGATTAACGCGATACTTTCCACTGGATGCTCTTCAATCCAGGTGATGGCTTCTTCTATCGCCAGCAACATAGCTTTATCTCGTGCATTCAACGCATCTACTGGTGACGTTGTCACAAGGTTAAATGTCAGTTGGAAGATACCTTCAGTTCCGAGATTGATGATAGGTAAAGAAGTGAGTTGAGAGGCTCTATAGCCGTATGGCTCCCAAATGGAAATCGCATCGACCTGATCCGAAAGCAGTGCATTAACCATGTCATCTGGCTTTAAATAAACTCGTTCAACCTGCAAGTCTTGCAGCGCGTTAGAGATCAATAAAAAGTCGAAGTAATACTCGCTTGCACTGGCTTTGATGATACCTATTCGCTTATTTTCTAGGTCATGAATGCTGGTAATTTGATTTGGCGCTAAGGTGAGCAGCTTCAAGTCGTTGCTTGATTTAACGAAACTCGCAAGCAAAGCGATATTGTCATGATAGTAGCTATTAAATAATGCGACAGTACCCGATGTAGTCGCATACTCTACCGCCCCTTCTTGCAATAACTCGGCGCAGTGCACGCCGCCTCGACAAGGTACGACTTCCACATTCAATCCCTGTTTCGCATAAAACCCTTGCTGCTGAGCGACGAAAAATGGCGTGCTAAGTGGTGTTAGCGAAACGGAAACTTTCACTTTTTCAACGTTGACCACGGGTGAGGTCACGGGCTTGTTGACTGAAAACCAACCCAAACCGATGATCAAGACTAATGCCACCACTGCTACTATCTTTTTCACGTCATGTCCCAATGCGCATTGTTTTATATATAGTGTAGTCAATAAGTGCCTGTTGGGAGGTGATTACCCTTATAAAAGCAAAGGTAATTAACGCAATTGATGAGAGGCTTAGAGCAACAACAGCCTAGAGCAAATGTTCAACCGAAGCGAGCCAACTCGGGGCATTCGAGCGGTACCAGTCAATAAACTTAGCCGCTTCTGGCTTGCGACGCTGAGTCAAAAGGTTAGTGACTTCGACGATTATCCACGCTTTAGCGAGAACCAAATGCCGTATTAACTGCGCTTCAGACAAGCGAGAATTAAACATTCGATACTGAGCGATAATTTGCCGATAATCCTCCTCTGTTCCCAAACCTTTAACGAGAGGCGCGAGATCGATGGCTGGGCTTGCGCAGCCAAAACGCTCCCAGTCAAACAACACTAACTCACCATTAAGCCGCTTTCCCCAGTTCCCACTGTTGCTATCCCCTGAGATCAGGCCGTGGTGAGAAAACAGCTCGTGTGATTGAGCACTAAAGTCTAACAAGTGTCTATTCGCTCCAGTTGGCAGCGATAGATGATCAAGCGCTCGCAGGGTATCTTTGCTTGTCCATAGATGGCGTTTAAACAAAAAGCCTTGATCTGCATCTGCGCTATGGATAGAAGCAAGCTGACGAAACGTCTCCTCTTGGTTGACTAATTCCGCCAAATCAATCGATGTTGGAATATATTCCAAAAACAATGTTCTGTTTTCTTGGTGCAGCAGCTGCGGCGTGTTCACACCATCTAAAAGAACATTAGCGTGAGTGTAAAATGCAATCTCTACGTCAGAGGCTTCATGTTTCACGATACATTGCTGCCCTGCAAACTCGCCAAGGTGAACTTTTGCGCTACCCATTTGGGCTAAGTTTTTGTTAGACATTTTCTGTGCTCTTCTCAATAACAGCAAAAACTCGATTACTTGCTAACATCAAGCCACTGCCCACCTGTTAACTCACTGAGGTCGCTCGGCTTAAGCTTAAATACAGAATTTGGAGTACCCGCCGCAGCCCAAATCTCATCATAGTTAAGTAAGTCGTTATCCAACAGAGTAATGACGTCGTTTGAGTGCGCAACCGGAGGAACACCACCGATGGCAAAGCCAACTTTATCGCGTACAAATGCGGCATTTGCCTTCGCTAAACGAAAGCCTGTGGCCTGTTGAACCTTGTCGCTGCAGACTTGATTGGTGCCCGATGCCACCACTAATATGGCTTCTTCAGTGAGTGCATTTTTGAAAATAAGTGACTTAGCAATTTGCGCCACTGTACAACCGATCGCATCAGCCGCTTCTACCGCAGTACGCGTAGAATCAGGCATCTGCACCACCGAAAATTCTTGACCATGTTGAGTAAGGAAGGCTTGGACACGCTGGGATGAGGATTTCAGTTCCGTTGACATACACACTCCATTGATTAAGAACCTGATTTAGTTAAAAGTCTGATTGAAAAGAGTACGCAAAAACAGAAGATTTGCTTAGTACTCATTCAACTTTTTACAAAAAATGAGCACAAGGTCGAGGTAGCAAGAAGAATAAAAAAAGAGCAACCACAACGGGCTGCTCTCAATTTAGCGAAGTTTACATTAAACCGGTAACGAGATACGAAAGAGCGGTTAGCTCATTTCCATCACAATTCGGCCTGTGATCTCGCCTTTTTCCATGTCGGCAAAAATGTCGTTAATGTCTTCCAGTTTCTTGGTCTCCGTAATGGCTTTCACCTTACCTTCAGCCGCGAACTGCAAACACTCTTGTAGATCTTTACGCGTACCGACAATAGAACCAATCACTTTGACGCCATTGAGAACGGTATCGAAGATAGGAATAGGCATTTCCTCTGGAGGAAGACCAACAAGCACGCAGGCACCACCACGACGAATAGAACGATAAGCCTCTTCAAATGCTGGCTTAGATACTGCGGTACACACCACACCATGGACACCACCATTGGTGATTTCACCGATACGCTGAGAAGGTTTCTCTTTCATAAAGTCGATACAGTGAGTTGCACCCAGCTCTTTCGCTAAAGCTAACTTCTCTTCACCTGTATCAACCGCAATGACATTCATCCCCATCGCAACCGCATACTGAATCGCCAAGTGCCCCAGTCCACCAGCACCAATAATCGCCACCCACTGACCAGGTTTCACATCGGTCACTTTAAGCGCTTTGTAGGTCGTCACACCAGCACAGAATAGAGGCGCCGCATCGACATAGTTGAGCGATTCAGGCAACTTAACCACATATTCACCATGCGCTAGACAAAACTCAGCATAACCTCCGTCTACAGAGTAGCCCGCGTTATGTTGATCTAAGCAAAGCGTTTCTTGCCCTTCTAGGCAGTAATCACAGTGACCACAAGCACTGTATAACCAAGGAACGCCGACTCTGTCACCAACTTTGAGGTGTTTGATTTCGCTGCCTACTTCGACAATCTCGCCGACGCCTTCATGGCCGGGGACCAGTGGCATTTTAGGTTTAACAGGCCAATCACCATGGCAAGCATGTAAATCGGTATGACACACACCACATGCATGGATCTTTACCAATACGTCTCTTGGCTTAATATTCGGAAGTGGGATGTCTTTTATCTCAAGAGGCCCTTTAAACTCACTGACAACTGCAGCTTTCATATCCGTCTCCAACCTTGTAAATGATATTTATTATCATTTGATCGAAAAAGACTTGTCTGTGAGCTATTTCATATAAATTTCAACCAAATCCAATTTATTCCATTAATATCAATAGTTTAGTTATGTTATAACATTTCTAGTAACTTAATCATCACTAACTACATTAACCAACCTACGCGAAATGAAACGCCAACTAGGACAAACAGAATCGAAAACAAGGTCACTGGAATAATATGTAAAGCCATATCAATTAAGTTGGCTTGAGAAAGTTTGGGAATGACTCTAAATCTCGCATCCAAAGCAAAAATAAAGGTCAATGCCAACAACGTCAGTTTGACCGCAATACCATGAGCAAGAGGGATCGACATGTCAAACCACAAGCTGACGTCCGGCAGCATGCGATAAGCCAACATTAAACCAGTAATAATCTGAATCACAAGCGCGGGCATTCCTACCCGTTCGTACACGGATTCAAACTCTAGCAGCCGGGTCGGGTTGCGCTCACGTAATACTCTTGGTAACACGACAACCGCTAGCACGATGTGTCCCCCAGTCCAAATCGTTGCCGCAATAAGATGCAGTGATAGAAGGATCCCATACATACGTCCACACTCCTTAATTTACGCTCAAGCGCGAACATCTATAGTGCAGCAATTGTCGTTGCAATGATTTGATCTCAGCACGCTAGATTAGAACTATTATTATTCCCATCAATATAACCAAATAAACAGCTCAGCGTAGCGGTTCACCGTCCATCTAGCTTTTGCCCTCTTTTAACACCTTTTCATCAAATGCATCAACACGAGCTAAAAACGACGCTTTCTCGTCCTTGGATATAGAAGACGCAAGTGGCAGATTGGCTTTCATGGGATCGACAGCGCGATTACGCACTAGCACTTCAAAATGTAAGTGAGGGCCAGTAAGACGTCCGGTTGCTCCAGACAGTGCGATTTTTTGCCCCCGAGTCACATGCTGTCCTTTCTTCACCAAGAACTTGCTCAAGTGCAAATAGCGCGTTGTATAAACGCTGTTGTGCTCAATGACCAGGTACTTGCCAGCATAAGGATGATTTCTAACACCAACCACTTTGCCGTCACCAATCGAGTAAATAGGAGCCCCAATCGGCGTGGCGAAATCAGTACCATTATGAGGGGAAATACGCCCAGTCACTGGATGCCTGCGCTTGGGGTTAAATGCTGAGGTGATTCGACGATATTGCCTATCAATTGGGTATCGACTAAATGCTCTTTCTAAGCTTTGACCATGTCTATCGTAAAAGCGGCCATCATCAGCGAGAAAAGCGGCAACTTCGCCCCTTGCTAAATGAAATGAGATGGCTTGAATCTCAGTGTTTCCCGTTGGATGATCATCCAGAAACTGCTCTTTAACCATCACATCGAACCGATCTCCCGCACGTAATGAGCGCTTAAAATCAACCTTGTCACGTAACACGCGAGTAATGTTACCTATCTGATTTGAAGATAACCCCAGTTTATGCGCCGACAATGAGAAACTGCCATTGATCTCACCTGAGTAGAGCGTGTCACGCCATACTCCTTCTTCTTCGATCCATTGATAGGCGTATTCATCGTCAGACGTTTTACTATAGACCGCCTTTTCGACCAAACTGACGTGATACGTGAGGCTCAATAGCTGGTGGTTGCCATCTATTTCAAACTCCAGATAGTCACCTGGTTTGATGGTATCCAACTGTAAAGTCGCCTGATCGGCTACCAAGACTTGCAGCAACTGCTCATAGGGCAACTTCCAAGCTGAAAAAATATCGCTGAGTGTATCCCCCACTTTGACAAAATAGTGAATCTTAGTGGATGCGTTGGCTAGCTTAACCTTGTCTGCTGGCTCTAAACCAAGTGTGGTAGATGCATGTTTACCTTGATAGGGAGTAACAGTAATTTGAGTGGTGTTAGCGGCTTTATCTTTGGGTATGGAAAGATAAGCCGCACACGAGAAAGCACCAACCGCGACGGCAATTAGGATCAATCTGAAGTTTTTCATGAAAACGTAATGACACAATAAAATTTAATGTTATGTTATAACATACCCATCGTTACTTAAATCAAGAAAAGGTCAAAATAGGATTGGGGTAAACCACCCGCCTCAGGAATGCATAATGGAAAACATCACTAATATCTTGCTGGTCTCCGGAACCCACGGCAATGAGCTCTCTGGTTTGTATCTACAAAAGTTGATTAAAGACGGAAGATATGACGCGAATCGCAGTACTTTCTCTACCTCTCTTTTAACAGGCAACCCTGAAGCCGTTCAACAGCAATGTCGATTCTTAGATATGGATTTGAATAGACAGTTCAGCACGTCGCGCCAAGAAGCAACCAGTAAGGAAGCCAAGCGATCTCAGGCGCTTATCACTCAGTATGCAGATAATGAAAAGCAGTTGATCATAGATTTGCATAACACCACCAGTAACATGGGGGCGACGCTGATCTTACTGAGTGAATCGCCCTTTTATACAAAGATGGGGGCCTATGTAAAACAGCGCATGCCTGACGCAAACATTCTATTCGAAACGCGAACATCGTGGCCGGAACAACCCTATTTATGCACTATGGGTCAATATGGCGTGATGATTGAGGTCGGCGCTCAAGCTCATGGCTCGTTAAAATCAGAGACGCTCGATCTGATGAAAAGGATGACAACGGCGGTGCTTGATTACATCGAAAAGTCGAATCTTGGTCAGCTAGATCAACTAAACGCTTACGAAGCCTATTTCTATCTCGAAGAGGTTGTTGTACCACTGGATCAAGATGGTCAACGACTCGCGCTTGTTCACCCTACGGTATGTGGCCAAGACTTTCAGCCTGTGTATCCAGGAGAGCCATTATTGGCAACCTTCATGGGCAGCGATATCCATTGGCAAGGCGAGCATGAAATCTATCCTCACTTCATCAACGAAGCCGCCTATTGCGCCAGTAACATCGCAATGGCACTGGCAGAAAAGAAACATATTGAGGTGTAAAGAAAAGCCTGAGGTCCACATTCACGCCTCAGGCTTTACTCTAGCCTTGTAAACAATCAAGCAGTTTACTTTCTAGATGCTCTTCTAACTCGGTTGCAATCAACTCTATTCGGCTCTCAACACACTCGTCCAACTCAACCTTCGTCAAACCATCCTTGGTAAGGTTGTAACCAAATATGCCATTTGAGGTGATGAAAACTGCTTTCATTCGTTCCACATTGAGCGTGGAAAATACGGCCTCAAGCTGAGTTTGCTCGAACACTTTATTCGCCGCAAACCGCCACCCAACACTTAGGAAACCTTCGCCTTTATTCGTTGCTTTCAGCACGCCACTTTCTGGCATTGGCAGTTCTGAGGCCATTGGTTTCTCTTGCCCATGATGATGATGGTGATGGTGGTGACCGAGCGCTGCATCAATGTCGGCCGTATCTTCAAACTCTTCAAAAGGGACGTTGCCATGCTGTGCGAAAATAACTCGTGTATTTGGTCGCCCTACTTTCTCTACATATGCATCAAGCGACGCCGCTTCATCTGCACAATACAAATCACACTTATGACCTACCACGGTATCCGCAATCATGATCTGCTGATTGAAGGTTTCATGCTCAGTATATCTGGCATCACTGAGATTACGCGCATCCACCAAGGTGATATTTTTTTGCAGAGAGAGCAGCTCTCGATAGTAGTCAGTAGAAAGTACTTGAAGCACTTCTTTAGGATGACCAAGCCCTGTAGGCTCGATCAAAAGACGATCCGGCTTGGCCTCTGACAGCAGTTGGTTTAAGGCAATTTGCATCGGCAGTCCCGCAGCGCAGCACATACATCCACCCGGAACTTCACGAATGAAAACTTGCTGCTGTGTCGATTGTTGACCGCTAAACAAGCTACCGTCTACGCCGATTTCACCAAATTCGTTCACTAATACTGCCCAGCGCTCATTGCTAGGTTTGTTCTTCATTAAGTTGAGGATCACCGAGGTTTTGCCGACACCAAGAAAACCAGTGATGATATTGGTGGGTACCCCTTTAATTGGTACGTTATCAGAGTTCATTAGCTATTCTCCTATAGCCTTGTACAAGCTCGTGGTTAGCAGACACAACAGACTCTGAAAACGCTGAATATTCAGGTGGGACAGTCGAAATACTGCTCAAATCAAAGTCGGAGCCGATGTTGGTCATCGGTGGAACGTGAAACTGATTAGGCAGATCTCGACCATCAACCACACAGTTATGGCGTATTACGCATCCTTGTCCAATTTGCGCATTGAACACCACGGAGTTAAAGCCGATGAATACATCATCACATACTTCGCAAGGCCCGTGGATAATGGAACGGTGCGCTATCGAAGAGCGTTCTCCAACGATAACTGACGCTCCCGCTTTTGAATGGATAACCACTCCATCCTGGATGTTGGTATCGCGCTTGATGACGATCGCTTCCATCTCACCTTGTTGATTAACTTCGTCAGCTCGAATTACGGCATAAGGGCCAATAAACACGTTGTCTTCAATGATGACTTTACCGCAAATGATCGCAGTCGGGTCGATAAATGCGGTCTGTGAAACAACAGGCATGTCGCCACTTGGGTTTCTTCTTAACATCTTCTTTCTCTATCTCATTTTGTCGGCGGCTTATCGAGCGAAAGACAATCGCATTGCGTGTTTTGCCGACTTCGTGACTTTGCCATTGTCATAGACTGCTTCACCGTTTACCCAGGTCGTTTGGATCTTGGCCGAAAATTCATGACCCGCAAATGGTGACCAACCACAGTGATACAAACTGTTTTCATTTGTGACTAAAGTTGGCGTTTTGATATCCACCAAGACCAAATCGGCATAGTAGCCTTCGCGGATGAAACCACGATCTTTAATCGCATAGCGAATAGAAGGATTATGCGCCGTTTTCTCAACAACTTGTGGAAGCGTTAAGTGCCCCAGTTGAACATGATCCAACATGGTGAGTAAGGCGTGTTGTACCAATGGTAATCCGGCTGGTGCTTGATCATAGTCCACTTGTTTTTCTTGCCACGTGTGAGGGGCATGGTCAGTGGCGATGATGTCTATTTTTCCACTATGAAGCGCCTGCAATAAGGCATCACGATCGCTTGGGTATTTGATTGCAGGATTACACTTAATCTGATTGCCTAATCGCGCATAATCTTGGTTGCTAAACCACAGATGGTGAACACACGCTTCAGCGGTAATGTGCTTGTTTTCAATATCACCCGACGCAAAAAGTGACAGCTCTTTTTCCGTCGTTATGTGCAAAACATGCAGCTGACTTCCGTGCTTTTTCGCCAACTCGACCGCGAATGCGGATGACGCAAAACAGGCGTTGTCATCCCGCAGTACAGGATGATCTTCAATGGTCAATGTCGACTTTTCTTCGAGAAGGCGTTGACGATTTTGGGCAATCACAGGCCCACTCTCGCAATGGGTTACAATCAAAACAGGAGAGTCTCGAAATATAGCGTCCAGCGCTTGCGGATGCTCTACCAGTAAATCTCCTGTCGATGCCCCCATAAAGACTTTAACCCCACAATGTGCAGTCGGGTCGAGACGCTGGATCTCTTCTAAATTGTCCTCTGTTGCACCAAGGTAAAAGGAATAGTTCGCAACCGAGCTATCAGCCGCAATGGCGAACTTTCGCTCTAACGCTTCAATCGTGGTTGTCGCAGGATTAACGTTTGGCATTTCCATGTAACTGGTAATGCCACCCGCGACAGCCGCTTTTGATTCAGTGGCAATCGACCCCTTATGAGTTAAACCCGGCTCTCTAAAGTGCACCTGATCATCAATCATTCCTGGCAACAAGTATCGTCCATGTGCATCGATAACCTTATCGTTTGCACTGGCCTGTATTTCACTGGCAATGTGTTCGATACGCTGATCGACAATCCGTACATCACAAACGGTAATTCGCCCTTCATTAACAACTTGGGCGTTTTTAATCAGTGTTGAAGACATAGCGGTACGCAACTCCTTTTAAGGTAAAAGCAAAAACTGGGAAATCGAATCGAACTGACAGGCAAGCGTTCAAACGCGTTAACAAGAAGATTGTGCACACTCATCACAGATACAGTGAATCTCAAGCTGTGGGTTATCAACATTAAAACCTAGCTCACGAGCGTTGGCTTTGAGGTCTTTAATTAACGCCGGAGCAATTGTCTGCTCACTGATTTTGTTGCATTTGGAACAGATTAAGAACTGAGGCACACCATGTTCGTGCTCACAAAGGATGTGTGAGCACACAATGTAGTTATTGGAGACTTTGAGTTTATGGGCAAGGTGTTCGCCTTCGAGAAAATCAAGAATTCGGTACACAGACATAGCTTGAATATCTTGAGAAAAGTGGACTTTGCAATAATCGACTAATTCGTATGCAGACAGCGCTTTATCTGCGTGTAATAGCGCTTTTAGCACCAGTTTTCGTTGCGGTGTAAGCTGTTTTCCTTTCGATCGACACAGCTGTTCAACATGCCGAATTACGCCTTCTATATCACTCAAACCTCATCCTTGTCATCACAGATTCTTAGTTGTTACGTTATAACATATCTTGTGATAAATAAAAATATAGGGCCAAACGTATCGAGTAAGCACAAAGTCATTTGGAGTGATAAGTACTTACCTTGTTACGCCCGGTGTGCTTAGATTTGTACATGGCTTTATCTGAGCGCTCGAGTATATCGAGTTTCGACGTATCCGACGGGCTGAAACTGCATACACCGACACTGATCGTCACTTTAATCTCTTGATCATTATCTCTGTACGGCGTTTGTTCGACCGATTTCCTTAACCTTTCCCCAATCGCCAAAGCTTTGTCTGAAGAGACGTTAGGCAGAATTACTGCAAACTCTTCGCCACCTAAACGCCCGATAATTTCAACCGATCTTAATTGCTTTGAACATAGGTCCGCGACATGCTTGAGCACTTTATCTCCCGTAACATGCCCAAGCGTGTCATTCCAATGCTTGAAGCGGTCTAAATCGATAATCAATACTGAGGTGTGCAATCCATTGAGCTTAAACTGATTAAAGTAGGAAGTAAGCTTAGACAAAAATGTACGACGGTTGACGAGGCCCGTCAGTTCATCTCTCTCGAGCAGTTGTTTCACTTGGCGCTCTTTCTCTACGGTTCGAGAAATATCTCGTGTCACCCATAGAACGGAGTCGAAATCCGAACCGTTGAGCGCTACCGGGCTGATCTTTGCTTCATACCAAATGGTTTTGTCGAGTGATGTAATATCAAAACCGGGATGCATATCTGAAGGCTCTACCGAGTGGACTAGCGTTTCTGTCTGGCCTAGTGCAATTGCCTGTTCAATGTGGAACAGAAGCTTTCTCGCCAAAGGGCGATCAACGATCTGTTTTAGATTCATCCCTTTCAAGCGTTGGTAATTAAAGTCGGGAGACTCCCTATCTTGCCCTTCATATACTTCGATGCAGGTTCCATCAATGGTAAAGACGAAAATGTTATCAGGTAAGGCATCAAGTACGGCTTTAGCTTTTAACAGCTCCTTCTGTTCAACCGTTGTCTGCAAATTTTCTGGCATACTCTCCTCCTTAATGCCTCACTCCAAAGTATAAGCAATCTTCTGAGATCCATACGCTTCCGTTGCAATGAATCCGCTGAAATTTAATGGCACACGATACGCCAACGTTATAACATTGCAATCACACGCCATAAATCAACGATGAATTTAATCATTTCATCGCTAAAACGTCTCTCTTTTTATACGATCCACTAAATTAGTTGTTCATTGAATAATCAATCCATTTCCTCTCCGCAAACGTAAAGTCAGCCACCATTCGAATTATTTGAATTAGCCGTTCAAACTCCCCCAATGTTCACCTATGGCAGACAAACATAAACTGGAGACCACTCAAGCCGGTTAGCTCCAAAGCCTTGCCGTATCATTGGCATTTTCAGTTGTCCTAAAGGAGAAGAGATTATGATCACACTAAGACACTCAGAAGACCGCGGTCGAGCAAATTTCGGTTGGCTAGACAGTAAGCACACTTTCTCGTTTGGGAATTACTATGATGCCCAACACATGGGCTTCTCTGCTTTGCGGGTCATCAACGATGACATTGTTCAACCTGGAGCTGGCTTTGACACTCATGGTCATCGCGATATGGAAATTATCAGTTATGTACTAGAAGGAACCATCGAGCACAAAGACAGCGAAGGTAACGTACAAACGTTACCAGCCGGAGAGTTCCAACTGATGTCTGCTGGCAAAGGGATTTATCACAGTGAGTACAATGGCTCAGACAGCGAGAATCTGCGCTTCCTACAAATTTGGATTCAACCTAATACCTTCGGCCAACAGCCGGGATATCAACAAAAAGATTTTGGTCATCAACCAGGTTTAACCACAATTGCCACTCCCAGCGGGGAGAACGGAACACTGCACATTAAACAAGATGCGACCTTGCATCAATTGATCTTAGAGCCTAATCAAAGTATCGAACTTAATATTCCGACAGAAAGAAAGCTGTACGTGCAGCAAGTGAAAAATACGGCTCAAATTGATGGCATACAGATACAACCGGGGGACGGGGCTAAAATTGAAGCCGTTACGAAAATTAAATTTCATAACCCAACCAATGCTATTTCAACAAGTCTGGTCTTTGAGCTTCCGTAATTATTTAGTAGAGCGTTATTGACAACGCACTTATTAGCATTAAATTAGAATTTGGTAATATTAAGAACACACTTCAAGTTCGATTCTCTTATTACAGGTATAAAAAAGGGTAGCTTAGCTACCCTTAGTATCAATTATGCGGCGTATTTTACATTTGGACCGTACTCGTTTTCACCTTCTTTACTGTCGCATACTGCGAAGTAAATCAAAACGATCATGCCAATCAATGGGATGATACCAATCAAAACCCACCAGCCTGTGCGTCCGATATCGTGCAAACGACGAACTAAAACAGCTAAACTTGGCAGAAATACCGCTAAACTGTAAATCGGGCTAATAAATGCTGTTCCTAGTAAGCCATCAACAAATAGTAGCGCGAACGAAATAATTGTACTGATTAAGAAAAACATCCAGTATTCTTTACGTCTTGCACGACCACTAAATACTGCATACTTCTTAAGTACAGCAAGGTACCACTCCATTTTAATTCCTCTTATTTTATATTATTACCTAGCACAACGAATAATTCGTACGTACAACTGAAAGAGTTGCACGAGCTATTAAATATCCATTTTAAATGGGCGAACAATTTAACCAGCGAATGGAAGTTATAGCAACACTAGTCTAATAACTTTTATCAATACAAGACTAAATAATTGCTGTATTTGATTATATAAAAACAATACGCGCGCCGTCGATAATATAGCGACTACACATTCCGATGAACTGGCGTTGGGTCTAGTTTAAGCGTTGTTGCATGAATCTTTCGAAGTTATTGCTCATGTCGGAGCTAGTAAAAACGGAACCGGTTTTCTTTAGTTGCAATACCTGTCGCGCAACATCGTACATCTGCGCCGAGAGGGGGATATAACCCGACAGAGCAACTGTCTGGTCAATGTTTTCTGGTTGAAAGTACATCTCCAAAAACCGTTTAACGGAGCCACGTTTCTCCAGCGACGCTTTGTTTACATAGATAAACAATGGGCGAGAAAGCGCGCTGTAGCCCCCTTCCATCACGTTTTCAACGTTGGGTAGCATTGGCGGACCGCCAAACTCAGAAATCGCGATTGCCTTGAGTTTATCTTGATTCTGCAAGTAATAGGCAAAACCGAGGAATGCCATAGCATTTGGGTCAGCGGCAACTTCGGCAACCATCGCCGAATCGTCCTCATTAGCAATGTAATCCTGTCGACTCGGCTCACCAGCGAGCGTGACTTCAGTAAAGTAGTCATAAGTACCAGAATCAGGGCCCGGACCATGAAGCTGCAATGGGTTGTTTGGAAACTTAGCATCAAACTGCGACCATGACGTCAGCGACGCCTCAGCCTCTCTTTGCCAAATTTGATTCAACTGTCGTAGCGAGAGTGACTCCAGCCAAGTGTTTTCACTGTTTACCACCACGGTAATCGCATCCATAGCAACAGGCAGCTCAATGAATTCAATGCCATTTGCTTGGCACAGTTGCCGCTCTTTCTGTTTGATCGGCCGTGACGCGTTGGAGATATCAGTTCGGCCACGACAAAACTTACGAAAGCCGCCCCCCGTTCCTGAAATACCAACAGCGACTTGCGTGCCTGTCCCTTCTGAGAGCATATAGCGCTTCGCCAGTTGATAAGTGATCGGATACACCGTACTCGACCCTTCAATTTTAATCAGGTCTTTTGCATGGACGTCACTTGTGGTTGCCGATAAAGCAATCGCGCAACAAGTTATCCAAGAAAGTCTGGCGTTTTTCAGCATTGAGTAGGTCATTTCAGTGACAGAGCGGCTATCCAAAGCGCAAAATATACGGCGCTTTATCGATAAGCTCAATCAATGAGATAGCGATTCACTCAATCTTCACTAAATATTCATCTAATCCATTTATAACCGCTCGATAGCGTTACGTTTTAATCGAATTGAAACATTCAGCGAATACCCTGACCGCTTAACATCCATTTGTTCGATCATTACAGATTACCTATCGCTTTCATGAAACGTAAGTTCCTATTCACTTCTATTCTGGCTTTACTTGTCATCGCATTTACGACTGCACTGGTGACTCAATCAACACACCTGCTGATCAAGAAATCTCCGCTGGCAGAAGCGGCCGCTGAGATAAAAGTAAATGGAACCCTCGCCTACCTTTGGTTTGATGAAATCATGTCAGGTGACACCGCCCAATCGATTCAAGAAGTCTGGTACTACTTAGAAATCGCCGATTGGCACATTGTGGCGCTACTGGAAGGCGGTGAAAGCATTATGGGTAATTACCAACCCGTGGATGATCCAGAGTTAAGAAAAAGACTGGTCACGCTTCGTGAAACGCTCGCTGAGTTTCGGATGCGCGCAGAAGACACCTATCAGCACTTGCAATCAGACCGCAGCAACACTTTTAATTCGGTTCGCCGAGATGAGCAGTTTCTTGAGTTTGCAAGTAAAGCCGATGATATTCAAAGATTTATCAAAGCAAGCTATGAGTCAGGTATCGACAGTTATACACGTACCAGCATTACTCTCATTCTGGCGGTGATCGTGATCGCCGTCTCCTCGATTCGTATCCAGCACAAGCACGAGAAAAGTCGAGACTCTCTGCTGAAATCACTCACAGAAGCCAAGAGCGCGATTGAAGAGAAAAATACCCAGTTGCACAACCGGGCCTATTTTGATCCTCTCACTGGGCTGCCTAATCGCTCATTGTTTCTTGATCGCCTTAATCAGTCTATTCTCAATGCAGAGCGTTCAGGAAAGTCATTTGCGCTGCTGTTTATCGACTTAGACCATTTTAAAGACGTCAACGATATGCACGGCCACGAAGTAGGCGATCAACTCCTAAAACAAGTCTCTAAACGGATCAAACAATCGATTCGCGTCACTGACTTATCAGCAAGATTTAGCGGCGATGAGTTTGTGGTCGTGTTAGATCACATACAGGATGTCTCCGTTGCCATCAATGTCGCCAACAGGATTGCCACTAAACTCATTAATGCCTTGTCGCGCCCATTTCAAATCGGTAACCAAAGCGTTTTGATTTCAGCCAGCATTGGCGTTTCAATTTACCCAGAAGACAGCGCGACACAAGACACCTTGATTCGCTTTGCCGATAATGCGATGTACCACGCCAAATCAAGCGGCAAGAATAATTTCCAGTTCTACTCGAAAGAGCTAAATCGCATCGCCATGTCGCAAAAAGAGATGGAACGCGCTCTGGATGAAGCGATAAACGGCGATCAATTTGAACTGCACTACCTCCCAAAATGGCATCTAAAAACAGAACAAGTGGAAGGAGTGGAAGCACTGGTTCGATGGCAGCACCCAATCAAAGGTCTGCTTTATCCGAACGATTTTGTGCCTATTGCCGAATCTACGGGCCAAATTCGCTTGCTCGATCTTTTAGTGACCGAAAAGGCGTTAAATCAGCACCATGACTGGTTGTCGCGTGGAATAGATCTGGGTATTTTGGGAATTAACATTTCGGCGAGAAGCCTAAAACACCCCGACTTTTTTGACCAACTCAAGGCAATCATTCTCAGGTCAGGTGTCCCAACCCAAAAAATAGAAATTGAAATCACCGAGACCGTCATGGTCGAAAATATAGAGTATGCGCAGGTGCTCTTCGCAGAACTTAAAGAGATTGGCGTTCGTGTCGCTTTGGATGACTTTGGAACTGGGTTTTCTTCACTCTCTTATCTTAAAGATTTCGACTTCCAAACACTAAAAATCGATCGCAGTTTTGTGGTGGATTATACAACCAACAACACTTCGTTAGTTCTATTGAAAAATATCGTGCAGTTGGGCAACGAGTTGGGTGTCACCGTTGTGGCAGAGGGTGTAGAGACCGCCCAGCAACAACAAGATCTGTTTGAAATGGGCTGCACCACCGGACAAGGCTTTTATCTCACCAAGCCTCAACCAGCTAACGAGTTGGTCAACGCCCTGTTTAACCAACTCAATAGCAATGTGGTCTCTTTAGGCCGCCTAAACTAACGCTGATTTCCGCTAGCTCTCTTGCTGCTTAATAAACTGGCCTGGTGTCATGCCAAAGTGGCTTTTAAAGGCTCGGGTGAAATGAGACTGATCATTAAATCCAAGTTCATGCGCTGTTAGCGCAATATTAACCGCACCAGAAGACAAGGCAATCCGCGCTTGCTCCAAACGTTGACTCATCAAATATTGGTACGGCGTAACGCCCATCAACTTCTTAAACTCGCGTAGGAAATAGAATTTACTGCAGCCAAGCAAATCGGCCAGATCATCAACCGCGATACTGTTACCGATATTCTCTGTTATGTAGCGGTCAATTTTCTCTACTTGGCGATGATCAAACTTGGACGATGCCTGCTGATTGTTCTTAAGATCGAAATAGTTTGAGTAGTTTTGTATATAGTGCGTCGCAAGCAATGAAACTAGGTTATTGAGATAGATTTTCCCGTTACGTCCCTTAGCTTTGGCCTCTAACATGAAGAGTTCAATGATGCCTTTAATCGTCTCATCAACGACGTTGTAGTTGTTCAAAAACTGAAGTTCAATGCCATCCAAGCTAAGTGGGCAATGGCTAAGAAATTCTTGTTGTTCAATGGCTAAGATGACGAAGTAACACGGCTCTGAAATATCATGCGTAAACGGCGTGTTTGGCGGATTGATCCAAATATTGCCTGGGCTAGTTTTCAAATCAGCAAATGAACCGTCTTTCTCTACGCTCCAATTGAGATCTTTTTCCAGTGCCAACGCGAAGTAAAAATATGGCGTGTAAACGTTGTTTGGATAAAACTGAGGCGACGTCCCCTTTTCCACCAATATGCCCGGCCAATCTAAGCTGTGATTGGAAAATTCAATATCAAGAACCTGACCACAGTCGGATAATGTTTGAGAATCGTGATGGAAAAATTTCAGCTTAGACTTCATCATTCTGCCTAATTAACATATTCATTACGCTTTGAAACTAGCCGAATTTTGTTGGACTCGTCAACCTTTTAACAAGCAAAGTGCCTTGGTTACAACTGCGACTCACCAAGCATAGAGATAAGTTGCTGCGGATTTAATGTACCATCGATCAAGTGTGTGATATCGGGGTCATCGATGGCTTCAAGGGCATAGACGGTTTTCTCTTTGCCCAAAGCATAACCAATGTCCATTGCAACGCTTTTGCCCACGTAACCGCCAAAGTTCAAAATGTAAATAACATCCGCTTGGCAAATTCTCGCTAAACAACCTTCGATACCTTGCGACTGATCCGGCGCTGAGATTAGGGTTTCGATTCCCGCCGCCATCAATTGCGCTTTAACCGCCTCCATTTTGTCGAGATGCTTAAAACTACCCGCAATATACACAACACTATTCATTTGTTTCCTTTCTCCTTGACGGACTATCAAACGCTTAAACCTAAAGTACCGGACAATCGACTTAGCTCCGACAACGCTACTCTATCGGCATCTAGGTCTACAGGAGCATTATCGAAATGGTGCCATGCCACAGATTGCGCCTCTTGAACACGCATCTCACCTTCCCAACGGGTAATAACGTAATAATGAATCCTTTGTAACTCTTCACTTGGGTGGTAAAGCGTGCAAAGGAAGCGATAATCGCTTGGCTCGATATCCAACTCTTCTTTAAGCTCTCTCAACAATGCTTGCTCTTGCTGCTCTTTCCCTTCAATGTGACCACCTGGAATGGTTACTTTTCCTGGATCCGTTCTTTTGCTCTCGCTACGTTGCTCTAATAAGACACATTGATCTTTTAATAGAATAAAAGACACGCAATCATGAATTTGCATTACCTTCCTCATCCTGTTTTGTAAATGTAGACAGGTACATTCAATTCAATCCCACTCCATCACTTGTACATTTGGCCAGCGTGCTCGGTAGCTCTCGGTCATGCTTTGGTAACTGCGCTTAGACATTGCCAGCTTATTGGGCTTGATCCGCATATAAAACGCGTCTTCTAACCCATAAGGGGCGTAAAGGCGAACCCGATTGAATTCATCTAATCGAAAACCAATCGCAAAGGCCGATAACCAAGAATCGATTCCCTGCTCTACTCGAGTGTAAGGCGTGATTTTAAAACCGAGTTTTTTGGCGTAAACCTGATGTATTGTCGCTTGATTCTTCACATCGACTGGAATGTTATGGCTAACACGCTCGACAAGCTGCTGCTCGTATTCAGACTGCTCCACAGCTTGTGTCTGATCAAAATAGACCAAGTCGAAGTCTTTAACGCGACTCAACAAAGGTTGGCCATCAATATGATTCCAAATTACTTGCGTAATCGCTCCACCAGCAAGGTAGTAATTGGATATCCCCAAAACAGCGGCAACACGCGCCGTCTCGATCAGTTCCGGTACTGACTCTATGAGCTGGAGCAGTTGTTTTTCATAGACGGTAACTTGATTAACGCGCATGGGTTGATCTGACCAATAACAAGTATGAAGCATTGATTAGGGAGGTTTTTCTTGTTCACAGCAAGCGTCTCCTCCCAAATAATTGGATTACAAACGTTCTTGTAAACCAAACTTTTTAAAGAAATCAGACAGGTCTAACTTTGCCAGATCTTTGAACTCTCCGGCATCATAGAAGCGTCCTTTACAGGTTGGGCAGCTCTCAAACCAGATGTGCGGCTGTTTAGGGTCAACCAATCGAAGCAATTGATTATTCGGGCAAATAGGACAGTCGATACGATCGATGGCGTTAAACGCCTGACCGACCACTTCGTCACCATCATCAATCACATCCGCGAGAGGCTTCATTGCTTCTACTTCGTAGGCATCAATCCATAATCCTTTGCACTCTGTGCATCGTTCGACATCACCCAGTGGGGTTTGAAGCTGTTCAAAATTAGAACTGCATTTTGGACATTTCATTGTGTGTTCCTTAGCTATTAATCACTGACGTTTTACATTGTTTGCGGTTCACACAGCCGAATCTCTGGCTGCGACCTAAGTTGTTGCAAGTGGGCATGGTAAAATTCATCACCTTGCGCACCATGTTGGAGGGATTTCTTGAATATCGACGCGACAAATATGTCGGCAAGACTGAACTGTTTGCCGACGGCGAAGTAGGATTCGCTGCACAGCAAGGGCTTGAGGGTCTCAAGGCCCAGACTGATCCATTCAGCCCGCAGATTACGCTTGTCAGCTTCACTGAGTTCTGGTCGCAGATACTTTAATACCGTTCGGTTCTGTGGCGTATGAATACTGGCATTAACGTACTCACAAATGCGGCGAATGTGCGTTCTTTCGATCAATGAGTGACCCAGTAAGCATGGCTGAGGAAAACGCTCCTCCAAATACTCGGCAATGGCCATTGACTCTGAAAAATGCTCACCTGCCACTTCAAGTGTAGGCACGTAGCCAAATGCATTGATTTGTCTATAGCTACTAACGAGCTGCTCCGACGTCACTTCAACACGTCGGTATGCAACCTTCTTATAGTTAAGTACCCACTCTACACGGTGTGAGCTGTTCGACCCATTCGCAGCATATAAACAAATATCCATTTTGCTCACTTCAAGTACTACTCTTTTCGTTTGCATCGGAGCAAGTAAACTCCGCCAGTCACTGTTTTATAAATTACTATTACTCTGATAATACTCGAAAAATCGTCGACGGGAATGGATAATGCTGAAAACTTTGATCAACCAATGGATACAAGGTAAGCATAAGAAGTACGCCAAGAGTCGCAAATCCTAACTACCTATAAATCGCATTCAAAGTCTAAGTATATTGGCGAATGAGTGAGATCAATTCTTCAACTTGGTAAGCAATATGATCGGGCTGTATCGACCAAGTTTCAGGTTGGGAATGGCTGTATGCTGCGGCAATGGATATTACCTGACAATGCTCAGGCAAAGCGCGTTCAATGTTTTTCGCAAACTCGGTGTCGGCTTGATGGTCACCGACATATATCAGTGTGTTGGGTATGTGCTCACCAAAAATCCGCTCTAGACAGTATAAGCCCCCATCTGGATTGGGTTTTTGTTGTTCGCTGGAGATGTCATCATAACCGACAACTGACTTGAACAGAGTGTCGACATTGTGTTGCTGTAATACGCGGCGGATATTTTGTTGAGAGTTTTGTGAGCAGATGCCATGGGGGAGATGAGAGAATTCATGGATCACCTCTTCCATGCCGTTAAACAAAGAAACGCGAGTGTCGTTCTTCTCTTGATACTCAGACCATAAACTGCCAGCCTCTAGCATCTCTTGTTCAGACAAGCCGTAATAATCTAAATAGAGTTGCTGCCAGTTCTTAGCAGCATGATTAGCTTGATGATACAAAGACTCGCTAGTCAGATAGCGTGGAAGGTTATCGCCGGTTAAGCGTGGGGCAACGCGAGCGAGAATGTCTTTGGTGATTGCAATGTTCTTCGGAACAGAATTCACCAAGGTTCCATCGTAATCCCACAAGATGGCATCGAGCTTCATAGTACGTTTTCCTATCATTAACATCAGCCCGATACTAACTCACAGGCCCTCTCTTCGCATTGAATGGCGTATGTGCAAACTCTACTCCGCTACCATTCCTTAAGCTAAGTCACATAATGCGTCTGAATACGCTTGTTTAGCTTGCGGGCTCAAATGCTCGCGCATGTCGTCGAACAATTGCTTAAGCTCTTCTCCATATTGCTGTTTGAACACATCGCTTGCCAAAACCAACTCTAGCTCGTTGGCTACCGTAAGCTCGCAAAAAGCTACGGTTAGTTCTGCTGATAACTCGAACTCACGTTCGACAAAACGGTCTTTAAACTGAATCGGCTTACCAAGGCCAAACTGTGGGAAGACAAAATCGCGGTCACAGGAGCAATACAAATAAACTAACGCCTCAGCCTGTGGGCCAATGATGCTGGCAATTTTGTCTCGCTGCGCCAACGACACCATGTTGTCGTCGAACCCCGCAGTACCATAAGCCGCATGAAACAAGCCCGCAACTTGCAGCACCTCATCTGCCCCCCAACGATTAAGTAACGCTTGCGTGCCTTGCAAATGTGCTTCTAACGACCCATTAAGGTGTTGAAAATCACCAGCTCCTAACGCTTTTAACGCGGCAAACTTATCCATGCGATTCTCCTTGCATGCTTCTGACTGCAGTGACAGTGACTTCTATCAGCACTTCGCCTTCCAGAGCGACACCAAGACAAGCACGTTGTGGCCAGTCTTGAGGATTTGGCCCCAGCCATTCACACCAGACTTTGTCCATGATCGCTTTGTCAGCCATATTGGCGATATAGACTTGAGCGCTGACAATTCGTGTCTTATCTGAGCCCAATTCATGCAAGTTTTCATCAATGGTCTTTAAGGTTAGCGTCGTTTGTCCCTCTAGATCTAAGCGGGTGTCGGACGATGTTGCCACCGTCCACACCAAGTCTTTGTATGCCGAAGATTTGTTCCGACCTTGATACGCTCCCTGCTTTCTTTCAATCATCCTTTACCTTTATGAATTGCTATCAAAGGCTAGAGTTTAAATTTACTTGTTATCTCAGACAAACTTTCTACAACGCCTGACAGTTTCTGAGTCGACACTTCCGTACTTTCAGCATTTTCATTGGTCGCTTTCGCCAAACCATTGACTTCAATAACAGACTGATTGATCTCCTGCGCAACCGAGTTTTGCTCTTCGGCCGCAGTGGCGATTTGTGTGTTCATGTCTTGAATCTCGCGTACGGCGCCTAAGATAGAATTCAAAGACTCGCGTGCTTCTGTTGCCATTGAAATCGCTTCTTGTGTATTCGACTGGCTCTGTTCCATCGACTCTACCGCCGACGACGCCACTTTTTGCAACTTAGCGATCGTCGCATTGATCTCTTCGATACTGCTTTGAGTGCGGCTCGCGAGCGATCGGACTTCGTCAGCAACCACCGCAAAACCACGACCTTGTTCACCTGCTCGCGCTGCTTCAATCGCTGCATTGAGCGCCAACAAGTTAGTTTGATCGGCAACATCACGTATCACACCGAGCACATCTCCAACATTGACCGTCTCAACACGCAGCTCATCAATGGTTTTTGATACAGAGTTAATATCCTGACCCAGAGCATCCATTACCAGCGATGTCTTGTTGGTGATATCCGCGCCATTCTGTGCCTGACCATAAGCATCATGAGCTGACGTCGACGCCTGTTGAGCGTTGCGAGAAATCTCTTCGACGGTCGAAACCATCTCATTCATTGCGGTGGCCGTCATCTCCATCTGCAAGATCTGCTGATCCGAGCTTTGACGAGTTTCTTCAACCAAAGAAACCAACTCGCTTGAGGTGTGCTCAACTTCCATGGCTTGTTTGTTGATACCACCAACAACACTTTTAAGTTTTTCAACCATAGTCACGGTCGCCGCGTAGATGCCGGTATCGCCACCTTTCGCCACTGCATTAACCGTAAGATCCCCGTTCGCAATACGCTCGATAATCGATTGGATCTCTTTTGGCTCGCCACCAATTGGTACGTAGATCATTTTAATAATGATTGAGTAAACAATACCTAAGCCAATAACAATGAAAATCGCAGCTGCGATAAGTGAGGTACGCAGCATGCTCTCACTAGGTGCTAGAATCACATCCAATTTTTCGTAGGTAAATACATTTAAACCATACTGAGTTGGCCCCATTTTGGTCGCCACGAATTCTCTGCCATCACTGACTTTATATTGCAGGTGATCACCAGAAAAGTTTTTGTACATAGGACGGTGGTCGAAAATATTCTTGCCCAACACTTTCGCATCTGGCGAGAATAGAATTTTGTTTTCTTTATCGGTTAAAAACAATTGGCCATCAGGAACATTTTCTCTCACGATTTTTTGCCATACATCTGACGAAATATCGACCCCAACGACACCAATAAACTGTCCATTCACTTTTAGAGGAACGACCAAAGAAGACAATAGCTTACCCGTCACTTGATCCACGGAAGGCTCGGTTAAAACAAATGGAAGGCCCGATTTAGGCCCCGCATACCACTGTTTGGTAAGACCGATATCGCTAAACTTCTCACCCGTGTGTTCTAGCGAGGTTCCGTCTTCAAACACGATGTAAGTCGCGGTCCCTTGTGCCGACTTATTTAGCTTCGCAAGCATGTTAAAGATAGACTGTTCATTGACGACTCTGCCTTGCTCGTACTGAACACTGTCATTAATCATGTTCAGTTGTTGTTCAACGCTAACAATGTAGTTATCAACTTGAAGAGAGACAGACTTACCTTGTTGAGCTCTAAAAAGAATCGCTTCTTCATAGTTAAAGTCTTGAAATATTTTAAAGTTCATCAAGGACAAACTACAAACGGTTAAGAACAGTACCGCTCCTATGATTAACGTGAGCAGTTGCTTTAAACTTAATTTACTAAACATGGCGAAACATACCTAAACAGTAATTCTAAAGTTGGATAAAATAAACCGTGGAATTATACACATGGGTTATATGCTAAATGTGATCGAGAACACTTATCTAACAGTTATTTAATCTCAAGCTGTTTATTAAATCTCTAATTTATAGTGTTGAATAAATATTTAAGCAACACTATAAATAGAAAATAACCCTCATTTTATAAATAACAACCATCAAAAAAGAAATAAATAATTCACCTTAGATAATATAGATATATTCCCGGATAATTATTCAAATAATCAAATCAGTGTGTTTGATGTATCTGATAACACACGCTAGGTGAAAGAATTTTGATCTATCCCCTAGAAACACCAATATTGTTAATGCAAACTATTCTCACCATCAACGTAGAGACACCTAAATGAAGAATATTGCAATTTGGGGGGCTGCAAGCGGCCTCGGAGCATCCATGGTTGAGCACTTTCATCAACACGAATTTCAAGTACTGGCGATCGCTCGTAATCCAGATAGAAACCCACGTATCAACCAACTGGATCTCACCCATTTCAGTTGCGATGCGACGGACGAGGTTCAAGTACGTGAAACCATCAGCAAGCTGCCAGCTGATACGATCCATATTTCCACAATGGGTAGCTTTAATGCGGATGTGCCTGTCGATTATATTGGCCATCGCTACTTAGTTAACGCGTTAGAGGAGTTTGGTCATCGCCGAATGCTGTTGGTCACTTCGTTAGGGTGCGGAGACTCTTGGCAGTATCTTTCTGAACGCTCTAAGAAAGGGTTTGGCGCAGCCGTGCGCGAGAAGTCGTTAGCTGAAGCTTGGTTAATGAGCAGTACCCTAGACTTTACCATTGTACGTCCTGGTGGGCTAAAGGACGGCCAAGCAAACGGTAAGGGTGAACTATCACAAAATACCGAAGTTCATGGACTAATCACACGCAGCGAAGTTGCCCGCCTGTGTGCTTGCCTTCTTGAAGACTCTGACAGCATAGGTCAAATTTATCAGTGCGTTGATCCATCTATGCACTACTAAACCTCATGGGGTGCCCAGACTATACGCTAGGCACTCCTTTAATCCTCAGTTTCTAATTTCACTTCTCGCTCTAATTGAGCTAAGAAATTCTTCATAAACGCCACTCTCTGCTCAGCGTGTTTTATAGCAGATCGCGTGTGCATTTTGTCTTTAAGCTTAAATAGTTTGGTGTAGAAATGGTCAACGGCAAATTGCTTATCATTTGGAACTCTTCGTCGACAAATAGGGTCATCCGCAGAATACAAACCTGTTCCTAAGGCAGTACTTACCTGAATGCAACGCGCAACTCCGATGGCTCCCAGTGCGTCCAATCTATCGGCGTCTTGGACAATTTTCGCTTCTAACGTCTGCGGTGGAATATCTGCGCTAAAACTGTGGGTCAAAATAGCATGATGAATGCCATCAAAGTATGTTGACGGATAACCAATTTCACGTAGAAAACCGAGCGCTTTGTCCGCAGCATAACGTGAGCTTAACGACCGCTCTGGATGATTTTTAGGTAGTGATACACAATCGTGTAAATAGGCCGCTGGAAGCACGACTTGCATTTGCGCAGCCTCTTCTTGTGCGAGCGCTTTCGCTGTTTTCGCTACACGAAGTACATGCTGAAGATCGTGCGCTGCATCTTGCTGCATCTCTTTCGTCACAAACTCGATAAACTGAGCTTCCCAGTTAACTTCCAATTGTCTCTCCTAAACAATCAATAACTTGGGCGTTAGCTTATTCGCTAGCCAAAGATATGCAACCGATTGTTTTTTTTATTTATAAACAGCCATGGCAGCTTGCTTTACTAGGCTTTCTTCACAAACTTGGCGGTCACCATCATTTCACCAGCACCATCCACTTTACAGTCAAGCTCGTGATCTTTCCCTTCAATGATTCGGCGAACCACTGCTTTGGTACCAATTTTAAGTACCAGAGAGCTGCCTTTTACTTTGAGATCTTTCGCTAACGTCACTTTGTCCCCTTCTTCCAATGCAGTACCGTTCGCGTCTTTAGCAACGAATGCTGCTTCAGCAACTTCATTAGGGTTCCATTCATGCGCACATTCTGGGCAAACGAGTTGATTTTGGTCTGGGTAAACGTATTCAGATTGGCAGTTTGGACATGGAGGCAGAGACATAATATTACTTCTTTGGTTAAAACAAATGGCTATAGTAGTCGCAGTCAGCGATTTTACCAAGAGCGTAACCAGTGACTCGCGTACTGCTTGACTAAAATTCTAGGCTTAACACCAAGCGATCTTTGTGCTGAATGCCCTCCTCAAAAATCGGTTGCGGATAGTTGTCGATAAAATAATTCTTTTCTACTTTGTCGACGCGAAATCCTGCTCTTTGATAAAACGCCAGTTGATGACCAAACGTCCCCGTCCCTAGCTCGACCCGTTTAATTCCTTTACCAGATAGTTTATTTAACGTAACACTAAGCAGTTTAGAACCGACTCCATTTTGTTGATGCTGTGGGTACACCGCAATATTAACGATCTCCGCTAAGGTCGAGCTATGAGCGGTGACAATGCATGCCCCAATGATCTCGGTCCCTTGCGTTGCCGCAAAACACCAAGCCTCCCGCAAATAGGATTCTATATTCGCCTCATCCGGGTCAGCTTCGAGTAATAAATCTAAGGGCACAAGGCTCGCGTAGGTTTCTTGATAATGCAGCATACTTCCTCCTGTATACAACCAAGCGTTATACGATCAGCGTAGCGAATATCGATACCGCTGTTCCATCTCATGTTTTACGTTGCCACGCACGCAACTGAGAGACAAGCGTACCGACGTGCTTTCTGACCTAAGCATATACAAATATTGGTTGATCACCACGCAACAGCTGCTAGATTGTTTAATCAGTCATCAACTTATGACCAATCACAAGCTCAAATAAAGAGCCGAGGGTGGAGATGTAGTATGAAATACCTGTTTAATGTTTTCGGTCAGAAAATGTCTGTACGCAGAGAAGATCAACAGTGGGTACTGTACAGTGAACCCGATGTTGGTATTGGCCGTAAGGTTTACGATGTGGTCATTCCGAGCGATTTACAAGAGACTCAACTAGCGACCTACTTAGATGATATCTACCACGAACTTGCCACAGAATCTCAACCAAGCGTAGTTTTAATTAAGTCCTCGGCGACCAAGTAACAACATCAACAGGTCACAATGTCAAATATCGACAGCCTCAATTCAACTCGCACCTTGCTATGCGACACAGGCTCCGTTCTCGCTCAGCAAGCGGAAGCTTTATTTGCTCGCCAATGGCCTGGTTTCGAACTCGATCAAAGCGATGTGGAAGGGGCAAACCTACCACCAATTCTCGTAGTTTTAGAATCAGGTACACTCATTGCCGCATTGGCCTTTTGTCGCTATGAAGATCCACAGCAACCTAAGCAAGTTATTTGGATAAACGCACTTTATGTGATTGACGAATGGCGTAGATGTGGTGTCGCAAAACACCTGCTCGAACGCGCAGTAGACCTCGTGAGTACAGCACAGCAATCTCATCTCTACGCCTACACCAACGTCCCTCAATTATACTTGTCCACGGGATGGCAAAGCCTGTCTTACGAGACCGAATCCGGTCACCACGTTATGGCGTTTGATCTCGCTTAACTGCACGGTTTTGTTTTCTCTGAGTGTTGTTCTTGGCATGCGAAATGAAGAAACATCATCTCTAGATCCACATCCAGAGCCAAGCTTTGCTGGTAATCTTCATTGACTGAGGCTCGAATTGCAGATTGCCAAAACCGTTGCGCGCCAACGTTTTCTTTCAGTACACGAATCTGCCACCGACCGGGATGAGCTTTGACTACCAACTCTAGCGCACGCTTACCTATGCCCTGTCCTTTATATTTCCTCAATACAAATGCTCCCCATATCCCAGAGATGGGGAGCATTTGGGTATCTACGTACTAAAGCGAAGCCAGCAATATTGCCATCGACGACAACAAGGTAAGGGGTATGATCACCTGGTTGCCAGTAAACATCTAACATTGTTGAGTTAAAACTGTAGCGACCGGTATCATCTGGATCCCACGCCATGTATTCCGACATATCATAGACTAATAGGTAAATAGGTTCTCGATTAAGCCTCGTTGCGCTTTAGAGGCAACTTCCAGCCTAATCTCTCGATATGGATTCATTGTTTCTCGCCATTAGTTGCCATACATTCCCCGTTAGCATAATTGCAGCCCCAACCAGTAAAGACAGTTGTAAAGGCTCTCCGTAGAGCGCAACACCTACCGCCCCAATGATAGGTAAACGCAAAAAGTCCATCACAACAACATGCGTCACTTCAGTGTGCTGCATCGCTTTGGTCATACAGTAATGAGCCGTTAGGGCGGTAACACTGACCACACTGAGCCACAACCACTGCTCGCCTTGAGGTGTCACCCAGTTCGGTATCGCCAGCACCAAACCGATCGGCAGCTGAACGACACACATGTAGAACAGGATGGTAATTGGACTTTCGCTACTCGCGAGCCCTTTAGTACACGCATGAGATACGGAGTAACATATTGCCGCCGCCAGCACCACAAAAGAAGCATAACTGAACAGCTGGGTACCGGGCTTAACAATCAGCATTACGCCAAACAAGCCTAATACGATCGCCACCAGTTTGTTCGCTGTCAACCGCTCACCTAAAAACAGCCAAGCAATCAAAGCCGTCCACAGTGGAACCGTAAACTCCAAGGCAAACACCTCTGCTAACGGCAATATGCTGATCCCCAAGAACCAGCCATACTGCCCTGCAAAGTGAAACACGTTCCGCACACAATGCAGCGGCAAGCGCGTTGTGAATCGTGCTCGAGCTTGCCGAGTAACAATCATCAAGCTACTGATCACCAACAAACCAAAAACACTGCGTAGAAAAAGGACTTGGAACGTGTCTAAGCTGCCGCTCAGTTCTCTGGCCCCTATCGCCATTAAACAGAAAGAGAATAAGCAGCCCACCATCCAACATACTGCGGTAAAAATAGCGTCACCTCCCTATGACACATCCAATCATGCTTAAACTGTAAGCTCTAAGCGATTTCCATCCGGGTCCAAAATGCAACTTTCATAGTAACCATCACCAGTATGCCTAGGACCGTCGAGCTTTTCATAACCATCTCGTACGAGTTGATCCGTCAGCTCATTCACTGATTGCTCAGAGCCCAGTGCAATTGCGATATGAATCAGCCCTGTAAACTGGTCATAAAGATCATCTTTCGATTCGGGAATCGTGGGCATTTGCATCAGCTCCAACCGACAACCCGACTCAAAAGAGAGAAAGTACGAACAAAACCCTTTGCTGGCATTATGGTATTTATCATTGGCGGTCGCATCAAAGTACTTGGTATAGAAACTCTTCAGTACTTCAATTTGGTGCGTCCAAATAGCGACATGTTCAATTTTCATCTAGCGCTCCTCAAATAATTCGCCAGATCAGGCTACAGAGCAAATAGGGAACAAAACAGAGATGGTCTTCAATCGTACTTATTCCCTTTTTACGCTAACTTCGCTATCACGCAAATGACTTGGTTTGAAAATGTGGGTTATCTATATCGACATCCAAACGCTTGATGTCATCAAGGATGACAAGCCGGGTTTGCTCTGCCAGTTCGACCTTAATGCACTCGCGCTTATGCTCATCTCGCGTGGTGTCGAGTGCGATGCCGGAAACACTCTCGCCATTAGCTAGCGAAAGCGTGATTGGGTATCGGTACATACATACGATTTCGATGTAGTCATAGTCACTGCAACTGATCATTTCACTCTCCTGCTTACTAATTTCACGAGCTCACTAATAAAATCGCTAAATGCGGAACAACCGAGATCACATTACTTCCTAGTATGTTGAGCAAACAAACGCAATTGCTGCCCTTCAAAGCGATAGTACTGCTTTTCTTCGATCAATGTGGCTCCAATAGATTGATAAAAATTGCCGGCAGTCGGATTGGTCGACTCCGCCGTCCAATCAAATCGGCTACACTCCTGCTTGAGTGCAATCTTGGCAAGATGCTGCATCAGTTTGATACCCACTCCCTTACCTCTCGCACGGGAAGAGACAAACAGATCTTTCATGTAAAGTTGACCCGACAGGTTGGGCGCTGGATACATTATCGTAAAGGTTGCAAAGCCAACCACTTCTCTCTTTTCATAAGCGGCGACGACCTTCACTCCGGACCAAGGCGAAAAAACCTTATCTTCTAGATAGGCTATCAGCTCTTTCTCGCTCGCAGCATTCTGTTTGAAGTAATAGGTTTCCAACTCAATAAAGATAGGCAGTAAGTCTAAGCAATGTTCGTGTGTGACGTTGGAAATGATCAATGAGGGCTCCTCGGCTATCTTTCGACAAGATTGGCATCAACTAAAGATTTAATTTCTTATTAAGCCGCCATTTTACACTTGATTAACAATTCACCAAACCCAATATCTCACTTCAGTGAAAGACATCGAATCAGGGATAGGCTATATGGATTATTTATTTGCCGTGATACTTTTCGCGATTTCCTCTTCCGTGACGCCAGGGCCAAACAACATCATGGTAATGACATCTGGGCTCAATTTTGGAGTGAGAAGAAGTCTCCCTTTGCTGGCGGGAATCTGCGTGGGCTTTTCTATCATGCTATTGCTTGTTGGCGTGGGTTTCTCGCAACTGTTTGAGCTGTTCCCTAGCCTGCACTTTATCATCAAGTGTGTGGGTGTTGCTTATCTACTCTATCTTGCTTACATTATTGCCCGTTCGGCCGGTTCAGTCTCAAGTAACCAGCAATCTAAGCCACTGTCTTTCTTAAAAGGTGCGTTGTTCCAATGGGTCAATGCCAAAGCTTGGGTTGTCGCAACAGGCGCTATTGCAGCGTTTACCAGTGTCGGTGCCGATTTTTTCGGCCAAAATCTGCTGATCGCCCTTACCTTCTTTATCGTTTCATTCCCCTGCGTCGGTGTCTGGCTAGCCTTTGGTTCTTTGCTTAAAAAGTGGCTAAACAACCCTAAAGGAAGACAATACTTTAACCTTACTATGGCTAGTTTATTGGTACTGTCAGTGGTCCCTGTTATGAATGAAATCATTGCTCAGCTATCGTAAACACAGAGCCGCCTATGTTAGACAGATACAACCAAGTCCCTGAGGAAGCTAAAGCACACCTACTCGCATTACGCGAGATTATCTTAGGTGTTGCTGAGTCTATGGAAAAAATCGAAGTTGAGGAATCATTGAAGTGGGGTGAGCCCAGTTTTCACGTCAAAGGTGGCAGTCCAATTCGAATCGATTGGAAAGAAAAAACACCAGATCGCTATTACCTCTATTTCAACTGCAACACTAAGCTAGTAGAGACTTTTCGCGAGCTGTACAGAGATAATTTTCATTTCGAGAGCAATCGCGCAATGGTTTTCACCTTAGGCCAAGCTATCCCCATGATTGAGCTAAAACATTGTCTTCGGCTTGCGTTCAATTACCACCAGATTAAGCACCTGCCGTTACTTGGTGCATAACACTAGCTTCGTTTGATCGCGACAACAGAAAACACATGCCAATGTTTAAGGAAACCGCGGGCGGTAGGCGCTTGCTCATCCCTCTCATTAAATCGGATGATGTCAAAACCTTCAAATAGCTGTTCGACACTCGCCCGCTCGAAAGATGTGGTTGGAGAACGATAGTTTGTCGCCCAAGTGTCTCGTGAGCCGAGAAAGTCTCCTGCAAACACACCTCCGGGTAAAATAGATTCGGTTAAGCGTAGCCAGGTTATATTGAACTGCTCAGGGTCCGCAAAAAACAAGCTTGAGTTAGCCAAAACGATGTTTGCTTGAGGGTACTGGAAATTCTCGAAACGCGCTTGTTGAATGGACACCTGAGGCCGTTCGGCAAAACGTTGCACACAAATTTCTATGGCATCTGGGTTAGGGTCGAAACCATAAACTTTGTAACCTACAGCCGACAAGTAATCGATGTCCGATCCTGTCCCACAGCCGCAATCAATTGCTACGCCTTCGTTAGACTTACTCAACTGATGCACAAACTCGGTCCGCTTGCTATGGGAGCGAGAGATAGCTTTTTGATAGTACTCCCGCCAAATAGCTTGATTTTCTTCCACTTGAAGCTTGTTGATTGAGTTAGATGGTTGCGTCACGACTATGGTTCTCGGTTTGCTGCGGGGAGAGTTGACGATGACGAAGATACAAATAGAGAGGAAGCCCAAATGAAACCCCTACCGTTAGCGTACCAATAATAGCAAACAGTGAACCTGAGACCTGATTCGCTCGGCTGTCGGTAACAATAAACACGATTAAGGTCACTCCTGCCACAAACACATCTAACCATGCAACGGCGCTGATAGGATTAACAAAAGCTTGCTCAAGCAACAACCCCATTGCTAAGCCATGTTCAAACAGCCATGGTAGAAACGCGCCATAAGGCAAAGCAATGCCTAGAATCGTCAATAACAAATATAGCTTGCGCATATACGCTCCTTGTTATGCATCTAAATTTACATTTTTCGTGCCAACCAATCATCTGCTAACACCGCCAGCACCACCGTATCCCACCATTGGTTTTTGAAATATCGGTTGTGCCTGAGGTGCGCTTCTTGCACCATGCCTAACGAGCGGCACAGCTTTATCGCGGGGCGATTGCGGCTAATGGTTTCGGCATAGATTCGGTGTATCTCTAGATGGTTAAAACCATATTCCACCAAAGCGCTCGCCGCCTCCAATATTAGTCCATCAGCTTGGTACGCTCTAGACATACCACAACCTATTGATGCTTGTTGCTCACCTTCAAGACGCAAACATACTGTTCCAATAAAACATTGATCTTCCTTGTGTTCAATCGCGAGTTGAAATGACGTTCTTGGGTGTTCTTTGGCTTGCTCGATAAACAGACGCGTCAATTCACGGTATTTCTCCGGATGACAATCTTGCTCATCGTAGAACCTTTGATATTTTGAATTTTGAGAAATAGCCACAAAGGCATCTTCGTCTTCGAGCGTCATATCTCGTATCACAAGTCGTGCTGTTTCTAACCTAAACACGCTAGATTCCCTTCTTTAATTGACTGAGTTGCTCTTGAGCATATTCAATGAGTACTCGACGATTATCTGCTGTCTCTTCATCACCACATGCATGGCCGCGGTAGAAAATTTCTGGGCTAGAGTAAATAGGCAGAATCTTATCTTCGTAACTCATTATGGTACCAGCATTGGCGCATTTGTAGCCCCGAGCGTAACGTTTGATCTTATGGTGTAAATTACGATTGATCACCAACTTTAAGTTCCCCTGCAAACTAGGGAAAGGGACAGTATCTTTATGTTGTGCCCAGGCAAGGTGACCAAGTTCATGTTCGAGCACTTCTTTACTGGCCGATTCGGACAACATGACATAACTGTCATTGATACCAAAGGCTGCGACGCCAGAGGTACCCGTTGCAAATTCACCATGATCGCTAGGCAATACGACAACATAGTAATCATTGAGGCTAATTTGCAGCTCACGCAACACACTATCTCTAGTGGCCGCCTTTAGTCGGCTGTGCACCTGATGAATATCCTCCGTTCCGGTAAGGTCGAGATTGACCGTCTGAAACGAAGCCACTTGGCGACGCAATGGTATACAAGAATTTGTCAAAACCTGATTCCCGTAGTCAATCGACTGGCGGAGGAAAGCCTCCAATTCGGGACTTGAAACCGACTCTTGAATGAAAAAGGTAACATTCGTGGTGAATACGGTCTGTTGAGCGCAATCTGGCAGATCCAGTTGGTTTAACTGTAACTCTGTTCTGTCTGGACGATAGATAAACATGAGCGCGGCAGCCATCAAGCTGGCCACGACCCATTTGATTTTGTTCCGCATAATTGAATTTGATTGTACTGCTTGAAGAAAACGGCTTCACGAGGAAGCCGTTACCACTTAACGCGAGAGGAGTTGCCTAAATTCATCGACCTGCTTTGCAAACAGTTCACCATCCTGATGAGAATAAGATTTGGCAACATTAACCCATTGCAAACCTGTTTCATCGACATGGCGGAACTCCACTTGCAACGCGTAGCGAGAGCAACGCAGTATCGCAAACACAAAGCCAAACATGGTCAGGCTGGCGCACAAAACCTGTAGAAAAGTAGGGACAACTGGAAACTCAATCACCGCCAACCAAACGGCTCCTGAGAACAAACATACCCAGAAAGCGATCTGGCCTAGGTTATCCATCCAGCTAAGCCGTTTAACTCGGATGTTGTTAATTCGCTTTAACGGGTATTCGTCTTTTTTAAAACGAAAGGATTCACCTTGGAGCGAAAAGTCTGCTTCTTTATACATGTAACGTCTCTTTTACTAATGAAAACGGTAAATAAAATCGAGTAAAAGGTTCAGTTCAAACACGAGTGTTAAACAGAAACAATGGAGTCAACCCACTTCGCTCGCCACTCTGGAGCGGGGTAATTTTCAGGCCAATATTCGATTTGCTTGGCAATACGCTCCCCTTGCACGGTGTGAAAAGTGATTGCACGATCTTGGCGTTCACCATCTGTCACACATACGTCCGTCACGACTTGCTCGCCCTGCGAAACAATACGCTCAATAGAAAACTGCCAACGCCCCTTAGCTGGATAGTGACTGTTTAAAGCCGCAAAATTCTCCCGACCAAGAATGCGTTCTGCCGACTGAGGCCAAACAAGCTCAAAATCCTCACTGAGCCACTGACTTGCTGCGGCGAAGTCGTTGCTTTCCATCGCTTGCCAATAGGCAAGCACTATCTGTTTTGCGTCCATTATTCCTCTTCGCGTTATCAAAACAATCACGATGACCGGCAATCTAATTATCGACAGTCTAAATTACCGAGCAATATAACCATAAACAACACCAATGTGACCAGCTAATATCTATGAGCTTAATCACATAAACAACACCCTTCTCAAAAGCAAACGGTTGCTTATAGGTGAAAAGCAGCGCAGTTTCTTGTTGACTCCTTCATCTTTGTCCAAATGCGAGGCAAATCATAAAAAAACTTTATTTTATTAACTACTTAGGCCAACTATTGTTTGATAATACGCGCGTCATATTGCATCCTTTGCTTAAGCAACAACTTTCAATGCTCGTACTTTGTCATCGAGTGTTGAAATCTACTCATACTCTAGGAAAAAAGTCATGCTGCAACGACTGACCATTAAACACAAACTGGCTCTGCCTATTGTGTTGCTCGCCTTAGTTATCGCGATTATTACTCTCATTAACGTCTTCCAAGCAAATCAACAGCAAACACTGAATCATCAGCTCAATAGCGATGTCCAGCCTGTCATGGAAGCACTAGAAGATGGCTACCGCGACCTTTATCAAGTGATCACCGCAGCTCAAGGCGTTATGCTAGCCAAAACCCCACAACAACTTGAGTACAGCATTGAAGAGTTCAAGGACAACGCGTACAAAGCGGAGCCAAGATTTGCCAAGATGCGCTCGCTCATTGACAAAGGTTATCTAGAGCCAAGCCAACGCCGAGTTGCCGACGAACTCACTACGGCCACCACACGTTGGGTCAAGCTTTACGAACCTATGTTCGCCGACATTGATAATGCCAGCAGCTACTTTGCTCGTAACGAAGCAGCGCTTGAATCAGAGTTTAAGGTGATTAAAAACCACCTAGGTGCCGTTCGAGAGAGCGTAGAGCAGGTACAATTGAGACTTCGCAGTGACGTTTCAGATTCAATCACCTACAGTAAGTTTGTCATCGAAGCTGGTGCCGCAATTGCCGTTTTATTGGTTGTACTTTCATTTTGGATTTCAAATCGCTTAGTTCTCAAGCCGATTAATGATATTGGTGTAGCAATGCAAGAGATTGCCAGTGGAGACGGAGATCTTGCAAAACGGATTGAAGTCACTACTAATGATGAATTGGGTAAACTTGCACAAGGTTTTAATTCGTTTGTAAGCCGCATTCATACCACAGTAGAGCAAGTCATTATCTCTTCCAATGCTGTGCGAGCAGAAATGGAGAACATTAAGACTCTCACTCAAACCGTGGCTGAATTCTCAGGTCAACAACAACAAGAAAGTGAAATGGTCGCGACTGCGGTAAACGAAATGCAGGCCACCAGCCACACCGTCGCGTCTAGTGCAGAGGAAGCCGCGCATGCTAGCCAAAAGGCCAATGACGAAACACACAGTACCGATAAAGTCCTAACGGCGACGGTTTCTTCTATCGAAACGCTCGCCAATGAAATAGATAACGCTAGTCAAGTTATTCATAACCTTGATGCCGATGTCAGTAACATTGCTTCAATACTCGATGTGATCCGAGGTATTGCTGATCAAACCAATTTACTCGCGCTAAATGCTGCGATTGAAGCCGCTCGAGCGGGTGAACAAGGGCGCGGTTTTGCCGTCGTTGCGGATGAGGTACGCTCGCTGGCAAGCCGTACCCAAGAAAGTACCGGTGAAATTCACTCCATGATTGAACGATTGCAACAAGGTGCGCGCGAAGCTGTCTCAGTGATGGAAGCAAGTAAAGACAGTGGTCAACAAACCATTGTGAGTGCGGGAGGCGCGTCTGACTCGCTGCGCGAAATTATGGCGTCTATTACGCTCATGAACGAGATGAACACTCAAATCGCAACGGCGGCCAGTGAGCAAAATAGTGTCAGTGACGAAGTCAACAACAACGTGGTAAGAATACTCGACAACAGTAACCAGATGGTAGAGATGGTAAGCAGCGCGGAAAATGCCTGTGTTGCACTTTCTGCTCAGTGCGAAACGCTAGATGAGTTGGTCGCGCAATTTAAGGTGTGACGGTAGCACGCATAAAAAAACGGGGCCTATTTGGCCCCGTTTTTTATTAAGCAGCTTGAACTCGTAAGCGCTCAAAATGCCTTGGATAATTCTTACGTATGTGGCGCTGCTCTTCGACCATGTTTTTAAACGAAGGGCCTTTCTTTAGCTGTACGATCACTTCTTGATCATCAAAACGCAGCACAGCACCTTCTATGGATACTTCACAGTCATTATGCAGTGATAACACCCCTTTCATGCTTAACCCTTTATACAGGTTAGAGAAGTTGTTCATGATGACTCGAATGCCACCCTCTGAGACTTCACTGACATGAAACAGTTCTTGTGAGAAACGCACACTTGGTCTGCCACGTCGTGGATATTTAAGGCGGTAAAATTTACGCTTCTGCTCTACATCATTCATGTCAACGCTCCTTTTAACCCCATGTTTAACGCCATTCCATTATTATAGTTCCTAACCTCTGCTACACGTTATCAAAAAACGCGCGACACTTCACTACCCATTGATATCGGCCATATAAAACAATGCTTTAGATAATTTATCAAAATGGATAAAAACAAAACTCAAAGCTATCATAAACTATTGATATATAAGGGCATTATCTAAATTAAAATTCTCTTTACTTTATGAGACAAGACGAGTAAATTTCGCCCAGATTTCACTCAACGAGTAATACCATGTCTGAGCAACGTTTAGGCAATTGGATGGCAGCTATCTCCTTCTTTTTATGGGGAATACTTCCACTCTACTATCAGTTTTTACCCAACGCTGCGACGGATGAATTGCTCGCAGTTCGACTAGTGGCTTCAGTACCATGCGGCCTCATTATTGTGCTAGCCATCACAAAAAGGCTACCTAATTTAAAAGCACTATGGGCAGATAAGTATTCACTCAAACTCACCTTTCTTGGTAGTTTGATGATGTCTATCTCGTGGGCGGCATTCACCTGGGCACTCACTAACGATCGAGTAATTGATGCAAGCCTCGGATTTTTCATCAGTCCGTTGATGATGAGCGCGTTAGGAGTCTTTGTATTAGGTGAGTCTCTATCGCTAGGCAAGAAAGTGGCGCTTTCTCTCGCCGCCATCGGTATAAGCTATCAAATCATCCAATACGGTCAGATCCCTGTCATCGCACTATTGATGGCCGTCTTTTTTACTTTATATGGCTGGTGCAAAAAGAAGATCCGTTACGATTGGAGCACTTGTCTGTTTATGGAAGCATTAGTGCTAACACCCTTTGCACTCAGCTATCTGCTGTTTAAAGAATGGTCACTGGGCACCGAGTCGTTACATCAAGGATGGCAAGTATTTAGCTTATACATGGGCGCAGCACCTGCCACTTTAATCCCACTTGTGTTCTACTCGATTGCCATCAGGTTGACCACTATGTCGACGGTAGGCCTAATGCAGTATATTGAACCTTCAATTCAATTCTTGATTGCCATTTTCCTCTTTGGAGAGCTGTTTGACCAAGTCAAATTGGTCAGCTTCAGCTTCATATGGGCGGGGCTACTCTTTATCGTATTGGAGAGCTTACGAACTCGACATAAGCTTCGCAAAGCCTGACCGGCCAGCCTAATAAACCCCCCGAACATCGGGGGGTTTTGGGTTTAGAGGCTCACGCTTAGCATTCCCTGCGACATCAACCCTACCGCGAGTAAAGCCACAACGCTTAATGCGCAAGCACCTAGCTTCTCTTTGCCTTCAAACGGGTTAATCCCTTGTTCTCTCTTTGCTTGAATATAGAAGTACAACCCCGGAACATAAAGAATAGCCGAAAGCAGTAGGTAGTTTAAGCCCGAAGCATACAGAAGCCAGATGCCATAAGCGGTCGCACCAGCACCAATCGCTAACAGACTGCCACGGTTTTTCTCAACAATGGCGATTTTTAGCACAAAGGCACCAACAAGGAAATAAGGCACTAAGATCATTTCAGACGCGATGATCAACAATGTATCGTACGTACTACCAGCAAACATAACCGCAATCAGCGAAACTTGAATACATACATTGGTCAAAGTCAGTGGCTTAACCGGGCTTCCCGCGTTGTTTAGCTTACCGTAACGCGCTGGGAACATTTTCTCTTTAGCACATAAATAGGGTGCTTCAGAGGCTAAAACCGTCCAGCTCAAAAATGCACCACAGACAGAGATAAGTAATCCAATACTAATAATGTATTGTCCCCACGGCCCAAGGATATGAGTCAGCACTTTTGCCATTGACGGATTCTGGTAATGCGCTAATTCTGTAGGCTTAATCACCCCCATGGAAAGCAAGGTGACAAAGACATAAATCGATAATGCGGTCAGCAAACCTAATATTGTCGCACGACCAATATCCTTTCGATTGCGAGCGCGGCCTGACACCACCACAGCCCCTTCTATACCAATAAACACCCATACCGTCACTAACATGGTGCTTTTGACTTGAGATAACAGGTCATGCTGCTCACCAAAGTGCAAACCGGTAAAGTCTAATGTGAAAGTGTCCCAACTGAAGGCAAACAGAGCACACAAAACAAAGATAACTAGCGGCACTAACTTCGCGTAAGTGGTAACCATATTGATCAACGCTGCGGTTTGAACGCCACGAAGGACCAAAGCATGAACCATCCAAAGTAAGCACGACGCACCCAGCACCGAGACCCAAGTATTGCCTTGTCCAAAGATGATCGTCTCTGGCGTATCAAACAACATGCCCAAGGTGCTAAAGACGATAACTAGGTAGGAGACATTCGCTAACATTGCGCTCAACCAGTATCCCCACGCGGAGCAAAAGCCAACAAAGTCACCAAAGCCCTCTTTCGCGTAACCAAATACCCCGCTATCGACATGAGGACGATGGAAAGCCAACTTTTGAAATGACAGCGCAAGGAAGATCATCCCCACGCCAGTAATGGTCCAACCGATCATTACCGCAGCAGGACTAGCTACGGCGGCCATATTTTGTGGCAAGCTAAATACACCAGCACCAATCATGGAGCCGATGACAATCGCAGTGAGCGAGCTCAAGCCTAATTTGTTATCCATTGTCATTATCCGGGGAACAGGTTTCTATTTTTAGGAGACGTATTTTACGCCGAAACGGAATTAACAGGCAGATCAGGTGTGAGCTATATCGCATAGAAAGTGGTTAAATCCTAACTTTCATTGTTGCCGATCAATTCTGGGAGCGGATTATAATAACTAAAGCCTAATTAGAAAAACAAAAACAGCGCATAAATACTGATAGACATTGAATAAAGCAAATATATCACCAGTTATAACGCAATTTTCAACATATATAAAAACAAAATACTAACAGAATATTTGACTATTTATCCCACAATGTATGGAATTTATTCACATATTCGTGACTCTCAACTGTATTCGTCAATCGCTGAACTACACTTGATTTATCCTACTGAGAAATAGCAACGTCTATTCCATTACTTCCTGTGGTGCGACCGCTTTCCCCATATTTACCACGACACGGGTGCGAAAGTGGTCTTTTTTTTGGGGATTCAATAATGACCAGATCAAGGAAGCGTTGCATGTCGCCCCCCCAGACACAAAAAGAGCAGCCTTCGCTGCTCTATCTCAATTTAATGTTGACGCTGTTCAGAATGCGCGGAGTGTTCTGTTTGCTTGTATATGTCCGCTAAGGTGCGCTGCTTAGCTTTTTTAGAACGAGAGTTGACGCCCTCGGCCTTATTGTCTTGTTGTCGAATCGCTTGCTCATGCGCTTTTGCAGATTGAATAAACTCAGGATCAGAAAGCGCCTGTTGACGCAGGCGGTTAACGCGTTCAATGGTTTCCCAGATCATATGCCACCTCCTTACTGGTTTTATATACAGTATAGTTAAACTTTTTCTTTCGTCAAACTTTACTGTTCATACAACCAGTATATTCACGTCCATCGCATGCGCTATTAGGTTTTACCTATCTTATTGATTCGAGCAGACGATTAGCCCCGAGTCCCTGCCCTCGCTACGATGATTCCATAACTTTGACTTTGGGATCATTATGAAAGCACTTGTTGTTGAAGGGGGCGCTATGCGCGGCATTTTTGCTGCAGGCGTTCTCGATTCGTTTATTGAACAGGATTATTACCCATACGATTTTGCTATTGGGGTATCGGCGGGTTCGTCTAATTTAGCTGGCTATCTCGCCAAACAGCCGAAGCGAAGTTTACAAGTGATTACACAGCTAGCGACAGATAGGTGTTTTTACAACCCGAAGCGTTTCTTGAAAGGTGGAAACCTCATCGATGTCGACTGGTTGATCAGAGAGTCAGAGCAGCAGTTTCCACTCAATAAAGACACCTTGTTCAACAATTTGCCACTGATCGCGGCAGCAACCAACATCGAAACTGGCGATGCTGATTACTATCAAGTCAACGAAGAGAATTTAGAATCGGTACTAGAAGCGACCAGCGCCCTACCTATTGCCTACAAATCGACGCCTTGTTTTTCTGGTGGTTGCTATACCGATGGAGGCGTTGCAGACTCTATTCCTGTTATAGAAGCTTATCGAAGAGGCGCTAAGGAGATTACCGTAGTACTCTCTCATCCATTAAGTTATCAGATGCCGCAAGCGAAGCACTCATGGCTAATGGATAAATTGCTCGCTAAGCATCCAATGATCGCAAAAGCGATGGCTAACAGAGCAAGTCGTTACAATCAATCGCTAGAGTTCATAAGGCAGCCACCAGCGGATGTTACCGTTCGAGTGATTGCCCCTCAGGAGAACTTCAAAGTGAAGCGGCTTACCATGAGACAAGAGGTCTTGTTGGCAGGTTATGAAATGGGAATAGAGGAAGGTAATAAGCATCTCGCCAGTCGTGACGGGACTTACGGCTTAACCGAAGAAAACTGTCATTTTTGCCTGTAGCAAAATACAGTGCCTTAGTCTCACACTCAAAGCGTGTGACTAAGGCACTTAACTCGCAAATCTAAACTGTGAACGCTTCTAAGGTGCTGTTTTGATCGCTGCGCTGTTTAAGTTGCTGAACACCAACGCGAGTGTCCGTTACTAGCTCAGTCACTTGGCTAGACAACTCGTGAATATTGGTGGCATTGGTACTGATTTCTTCCACAACAATGCTCTGCTCTTCGGCTGCGGTAGCAATTTGAACGTTCATGTCGTTAATCGATTGTACCGCACTTGAGATCGAAACCAACTCGCTTTCCACTTCTTGCATGCTGACGATGGCTGTTTCAGCTTGCTTAATGCTCTCAGACATGGAGCCAGCGACTTGAGTAGTATGAGACTCAAGCTCGCCCAAAATGTTCGAAATATCGGTTGTTGCATCTTGAGTTCGCTTAGCCAGTTGACGAACTTCATCGGCTACGACAGCAAAACCGCGCCCTGATTCGCCCGCCCTTGCCGCTTCAATCGCTGCATTAAGTGCTAGCAAGTTGGTTTGATCGGAAATCTCGCTGATGACATGCAGTAAACTCTTAATGTTCTCAGCCGAAAGGTTTAGCTGATTCACATCCTGCTCTGATTGAGTCACCAAATCAGACAGTTCACGGATTGTCGCACTCGATTTTCTCGCGGTATCTACGCCAGACTCAGAAGCTCCATGCGCTTGGTTGGCCGCGTGGGCTGCACTTTGTGTGTTCCTTGCCATCTCTTGCGCCGTACTGCTCATCTCATTTAATGCCGTCACAAGCTGTTCCACTTCTTGCTGTTGCTGCAAGATTGCCGCTTCAGACTTTTCTGAGTTCCCCACCGCGGTATCTGTTGCCCAAGTCAGTTCTTGCGACAGTGACTTAGACGACTGGATGTTGTGTTGCAGCATTTCAACAAAGCCGTTAAAGGCACTGGCAATATGGGAAAATTCTTTATCGATTTCAGTATTTAGGCGGTAAGTCAGATCTTTCTTCACATTGCTGGATGACAAACTGTTGATGCCACTTGTCATTTGTCCTAGTGGCTTAAGTAATGCAGATACTGTGAACCCAAGTACAACAATAGCAATGAGCGTCACCGCCAATAAGTAGATAATGGTTTGATCGCGCATATCATTGAGTGACTGATAGACCAACTCTTCACTCAGTACTGAACCGATGATCCAGTCATGCTCTTTCAGCGGAAGCTGCTGAACGATTTGCGGCTCGCCTGCTAATGTCAGTCTTTGCTCAGATTCGCCCAAGTTTAGCTCCGGATACACATCAGCTAATGACTTACCATTATTGTCACTGTTTGGGTGAGAAATAATGTGGCCGTCTTTTGTCATTAAGAACAAGTAACCGGCGTTCATCGGAGACACCTGATTCACTTTTTGACTCAACACTGCGAGACTAACATCAAAAAAGGTCACACCTTTAAATACACCATTAACTTCAACGGGAGCAGAAATAGACACCATTTGCTGCTTAGTGTTTACGTCGATATAAGGTTCAGTGACGATTAATTGTCTTTGCTGCTTCGCTTTTTGATACCAAGGCCTATCACGAGAATCCCAATTTGCATCCGGAAGCCAATCCGGCACATTCTCTAAAATACCTCCATCCGCTTCTAAACCAATGCCCGCGGCAACAAACAACTCTTTGAGTTTAGGTTGCTCGATCACTTGCTGAATACTGTTAGCGCTGAACTCGTGCTCAATGGTCTGAGTGGTCGACTGGGCAAGGTTCTGCCAGCCAGAAATTTCTGACTCGATGGTGGTCTCTACACCAAGAAGAACTGATTCAATGGTATTGTGGATTTCCTTCTCTCGGTCGGCATGAAGAAAGGAATATTGAAAGTACGCCAAGGTGGCGAGGGATACGATAAGTAGCAATAGTTTGCTAACTAACAGCTTAGCTTTAAAACTCAACACAGGTTATCTTCTCTTTGTGAGGTGCGCACTGATACCGCTCCTCAGTATTAATGACTGACTCTCCTTTCTAATTAATCTCACTAAATCCTTGTCTGGCTAGATTAGCGACAAGAGGTAAAAAATGTTAATCATTTTAGCTTAATCATAATTAATCATACTAAATCGATATTAATAACCTGCGCAAAATCATTTATTTAGCGGCAGGAAGTAAGTTTAGTTCAAAATCATATTCACAAAAGAGGCCGCATGATCGCGGCCGCCGTTTTATTAATGAGCAATATCAATGAAGTTGTCTTTCACCCCATTGACGCGAAACCAGCCAGCAATACTAAAGCGCTCGCTTTGGGTTGGGAGCACTTCATGAGGGAACAGCTCAGAGAAGAACACAAACAATCGACCTGCTTTCGGTGGCAGAGTAAGCAACGGTTTATCATTGAGATCGTAAACCACTAACTCTCCAGCATCTGCCTCGTTCCACTCCTCATTCATATAGAAAACAGTGGTGAGGCGACGGTTTTCATTGCCTTGAAAGCAGTCTAAATGCTTTTGGTAAAAATCGCCTTTTTCGTACTTGGCAAAATGCGCTTCGTATTCAAACAAACCAAGAAAAAAGTGACGGTTTGCTTCCAATCGAATCTGTTCCATCTTATCTAGGAAAGCTGAGACTGGCTGACCCATCTCTGGCCTTAGCCACTGAATCTTATCGCTTCGGATCGAAGCCTCGCGCGTGACCTCTTCGTTACGCCCAATGCGCGCTTTTTTCCAGTTTTCTGGGATACAGTCGCGAAGTTGCGCTACTTGTGACGGGGTTAGGAAATCATCCCAAACATAATAACCTTGGGTAAATAACGCATCGATGAGTTGGTTCATAGTGGTGGCTATCCGAACAATTAAAATCAGAGGACGCCTTATACACACCACCTATTTGGGCGACAAATCCGATTCTTTGTCGTCAAGGTAAGATTGTTTAATTCTACTCGAAAATCGCCGTGTTTAGCGGCACTGGCTTGCCCAGCCAATAAGCAAACTCTGTATGGTCTTTTAAGTCATCACCCGTCACGGCATGAACGAGCACCGACAACTCTTGACGAACAACGTCTAACCAAGCGACAACCTGTTCGAATTCAAGGTGAGAAAAGTCGATGGAAAAACTCCACGATAAATGAGGGCCAACGAGTTTTTGGTTAAAGTTACCGACAATCAGTTGCTTTTCTTGCTCGGCAACGCGGCGAATTTCGTAGGCCAAATCTTGGCTTTGCTGATCAAAGTAGATATGGGCATGATAGTTTTGATATAGATTTACCGGATAACTCATTGTTACTTCTTCACTATTTGACTCATCGACATGCTAACACCGCTTGTCGATGTCGATCAATCACAGCCGTCAACTCACCAACCCTTGCTCAACCGCATATTTTGCCAGCTCGGCCGTACTGTGAATATCCAGTTTATGCTTTATGTTTTGACGGTGAGTTTCTACCGTGCGATAGCTGATGTTCAACATAGAAGCCACCTTCTTGCTACTGTGTCCCTGAGCTACGAGTTTAAGCACCGCTTCTTCTCTTCGGCTAAGCGGGTTTGGCTTCTGAGCAGCTGGTATCACTTGCTGCGAAAAAAGCGTTTGAGTCACTGATTCACAAAAGTAGGTTGACCCTTGATTGACGGTTTTGATCGCTTGAACCATTTTACTCGCGCAGATCTCCTTGAGCATGTATCCGACAGCACCAACCTGCATCACTTTCATAATATACTCACGATTGTCATGCATCGTGAGCATCAACACTTTTGCTTCGGGGTTATCTTCGCGGATCATGCTGGTCGCTTCGATACCATTCATTATTGGCATACTCACATCCATCAATACCACATCTGGATTAAGCTCCTTAACCACTTCCACTGCCTCTAAGCCATTACTGGCCGTGCCAATAACATCGATTTCAGGCTCCATTTGCAGGCGAGCCATAAATCCATCGAGTACGACTTGGTGGTCATCCGCAATGACTACTTTAATTACATCACCCATACACTAATCCATCTAATTCCAGTAACACGGTGATTTCGGTACCAAACCCCGGCTCACTCTCAATGTCAAAATCACCACCGATAAATTCAACCCGCTCACGCATATTACGTAAGCCGATACCACTTTTACGCATCGAAGCACTCACATCGAACCCGACCCCATCATCACGAATGATCAGCTGTAACATATTACCCATTTGCTGCAAAATCACGCTGACTTTATTCGCTTGTGCGTGTTTTTCGATGTTGGTCAAAGACTCCTGTGCTACCCGATACAAGGTGGTGGCGACTTCAGATTTTAGCCGACCCGGTTGTGTCAATAATGACGATTCAATCTCCACACCAGAGTGTGATTGAAAATCTTGCAGTAGGCTACTCATCGCGGCTTGTAGACCAATATCATCAAGCGCACTCGGACGAAGCTGGTGCGATATATGTCGAACCTCATTGATCGCCGTCATCAATGAATTCTGCGATTTCGAAATGTGCTGCTGCAGATCGGCTTCGTCAATCTTGCTACTTAACAACTCAAGGTGACACTTACTCGATACCAGTAATTGGTTTATCCCGTCATGTAACTCCCGAGCAAGGTGCTTCTTTTCGTCCTCTTGAAACATCACTGTCTTATGCGCCAGTTCCTTTAAACTGCGGTCAGCGAGCTTATGTTCATGAAGGTTTACCGCTAAAGTGATCACCACGATAACGGCAACGGTCACTATTACTATCACAATCACGGTGAAAAAAGTCGTTTCAATATTGGTGCTTATTTCTGACTCTAATCGGGCGACTTCATCGGTAATGTCTTCAATATAAAGCCCAGTCCCTATCATCCAATTCCACTTTTCTAACCAAGCGGCGTAACTTAATTTTGGTACACTTTCGCCCGAAGAGGGTTTTTGCCACAAATACTGATGATAGCCGCCACCACTTCGAGCTTGATGGAGCAAGGCTTCAATCAAGAAATCGCCATTTTCATCTTGAATATCGATTAGGTTTTGGCCCACAAGATCGGGGATCATCGGATGGACGAGATTAACGCCGTTTTCATCGTACGCAAAAAAGTATCCATCCGTTCCGTAGCGAAGCTTGTGAATGATCGATTTAACCTCCTGCTTCGCGACAGCTTCGGGCAAGGAAGGGTCATTGTAAACGTGGGCAATTGCGTCAAAGGCTAAATCGACGCTGTCTTTTAACGCGGTCTCTTTTGATTTGATCAAAGCCGCGCGAAAAAGCTCCGCTTCCTTCTCTCCCAGTGTCTGCGCTTGATAGATGGAAATCCAACTGGTGATCGCCGTCACCAATAACAGTGGCAGTAGATTGAGCACGATTAATTTCGCTTGTAGAGGCATCCCTTTCCCCTTAATACAACAAAGCCGCTTACATGATGTAAACGGCTCTACTATAACAATGATTGTTAATTAGCTGTAACTTCGCGGTCACATTCCATAAAACTCTGGGAAAACCAACAAACTAGCGAGTACTAATATCTGAATCGCGATAAATGGCATCACGCCTCGGTAGATGTCTTGCGTGGTCACGCCTTTCGGTGCTACCCCTTTCAAATAGAACAAACTGAATCCAAATGGTGGGGTTAAGAAAGAAGTTTGTAAGTTCATGGCAATCAAAATAGCAAACCACGTCATGTTGATACCTAAAATCTCAGCAATCGGAGCCAAAATTGGCACTATGATGAAACAGATTTCAACGAAATCGATGAAGAAGCCTAGGATCAGAATGACCAGCATAGTGATGATCAAGAAGCCCCATTTCTCACCCGGGATTTGCAACATCCACTCTTCAACTAGATAATCACCACCTGTATAGGTAAACGCCATCGAGAAAGCCGTTGCACCCAGTAATATCGCAAACACCATAGCGGTCACTTTGACCGTCTCTTTCGACGCGTCGTAAACCATGCCCCAGCTAAACTGGCGGTATAAAATCGCCAATACGATCGCACCTGCTCCGCCTAACGCCGCTGACTCGGTCGGAGTTGCGACGCCCGCAAATATAGAGCCAAGTACCACAACAATCAGTGCTAATGGTGGAACCACAGCTTTCAATGCAGTAATGACCTCTTGTTTACGACTGACACTGCCGTCACTTGGGATTGGCTGCGCCGCCTCAGGGTGCAATTTGGCGTAGATTAGGATGTAAACGACATACGCCCCAACAAGGACCAGTCCAGGCCAAACCGCTGCTTGGAACAGGTCACCAACCGGTACACCTAGTACATCGCCAAGTAAAATCAATACGATAGAAGGTGGAATGATTTGACCCAGTGTTCCTGACGCACAGATGGTGCCACAAGCAAGACCTTTGTCGTAATTGTACTTAAGCATGACAGGCAGCGAGATAAGCCCCATCGCTACCACAGAGGCACCCACAACGCCGGTGGAAGCCGCAAGCAGTGCGCCCACTAAAACCGTGGAAATCGCAATACCGCCTCGTACGCCGCCAAATAGCTTACCCATGGATTCTAACAACTGCTCGGCTAAACGCGTCTTCTGCAGCACTAATCCCATAAATACAAACAGAGGAACCGCCATTAATACCGTATTTTCCATGATGGACTGAATACGATAAGGCATAAAGGCGAACATCTCCCAGCCTTCAGCCCACACACCAAATATCAGTGCGATACCTCCAAAGGTAAACGCCACGGGAAAGCCCAGCAGCAAAGCAAACAAGGCGACGAAAAACATTACTATACCGACCATGATCTATGCTCCTACTTCTGTGAGTTCGTGGCGTTATGAAGGAGATGGGGGTTGACAATTTTGTTCAATGAATGCAAGAACAAACCTACCCCACTGACTGCCATAAAGAAGAATGACAGCGGAATCATGGCTTTAATTATCCATCGATAAGGAAGACCACCTGGATCACCCGATGTTTCGCCTAAAGCGTAACTCTCTTTGGCAAAATCAATACCGTAGTATGCGACCAGTAGGCAGAAAGGAAAGAGGAAAAAGAGTGTGCCAAGCATATCGATGATCGCTTGGGCTTTATTTGATAAACGTTCGTAGAACAAGTCGACTCGAACGTGGCCCCCCGCCTTAATCGCGTAGGGTACACCTAATAAGAACACCGCTGAGAATAAGTGCCATTCCATCTCCTGAAACGCGATAGAGACATCGTTAAATGCGTAGCGCATAACCACGTCATAGACGACATTGGCGAGCAGTAAGATAAACAACACACTCGATAACCAGCCTAAAAAATCACCAAAGCGATTAAAAAGGCGTTCGACATAAATCAGACTTCTCATTCCCAACTCCATGGAATTTTGAAAGAGCGCCAGCAGTCACCTGAGGCGCTTTATATTAATTAAGTTTTCTTGGGCTTCTCGCTATAGGTGACATTGTCACCTATAGCTATGAGTTATAATTGTATTATTGTGCTTGGCTGTTCAGATACGCTCGATGCGAAATATCCGTCCATGAACGTACTTGCTGTAGGTAGTCAGCTTGAGACTTCTGAATCTCTTTCGCTAGTTCGTCCTTCTCGGCGTGTTTCGCTAGCAGGCGATCATTCGCTTCACGAAGAGCTTGCATAACTGATGGCGGGAAGTCTTTTACTTGCACATCTGGGTACTCTGACTTGATAGACACCCAGTTTTTGCCGCTTTCATGCGTTGCTTGGGTGTACATGTCGTACGCAGCAGTGCGCATTGCGACACGTAGAATCTCTTGCAGGTCTTCTGGTAAGCGTTCCCATACACGTTTGTTCACGAGGAACTGCAGCTCTGATCCTGGCTCATGCCAACCTGTGTAGTAATACGGAGCAATCTTGTGGAAGCCCATACGTAAGTCTAGCGACGGACCCACCCACTCAAGTGCGTCGATAGTGCGACGTTCAAGCGAGGTGTACAATTCACCCGGTGCAATATTGGTTGGTTTAGCGCCTAGCTCAGCCAAAATTTCACCCGCAAATCCAGGGATACGCATCTTCAGACCTTTAAGATCCTCAACAGAGTTGATCTCTTTTTGGAACCAGCCGCCCATTTGAATATCGGTGTTACCACCAGGGAAAGATAGAAGGTTATGTGGAGAGTAAACTTGCTCCATCAATTCCATACCACCGCCGTGATAGAACCATGCATATTGCTCGGCAGGCGTCATACCGAAAGGCATGGAAGTGAAGTAAAGTGTGTTTGGTACTTTACCCTTCCAGTAGTAAGAGCCAGAATGGCCTAAGTCGTACTGACCTGACTTAACCATATCAAAAATACCAAGTGGAGCTTTGTGTTTGTTCGCTGAGTCAATACGGATCTGTAAGCGACCGTTTGACATTTTCTCAGCCATTGCAGCCATGTTCTTGGTTGCATCACCAAACACAGGGAAGTTAGGTCCCCACGTTTCCGCAAGCTTTAAGCGGTACACCTTCTCTGCAGCACTGGCTGAAGTTGCCATTACAGCAAGCGCAGCGGCCATCGCTGTGCCTTTCAACACTCGTTTCAAAGATTGTTTGATTAAACTCATGTTCACGTCCTTTGTTAACCGACCTGCCTTTCATAGACAGTTTCTATTTCGATTACAGAGTGGAACAGGCAGCTCAAAGAAGATATCAGCGCGAACACGCACAAACATTAACAATTAAATGAGTAACTTGACCTTTGTAGTACGTATTTATACGTAGAAAATTAACTCGAATGAATATTTCTAACTAAGTTTCAAACAATTAGAACAAGCCACCCTTCCTAACATATCAGAAAATACGTAGTGAACTTCCATGTTAACAATTGTAGAAAAAATGTAATAAATGTGATTAATGCACTCCATCAATGAGCCTGAACGCATAAAAAAGCCCCGCACATTGCGAGGCTTTGAAAGCAGTAACCCTAATGGCTGCCACTAGGTTTGCATAGCGGTCGTTAAACGGCTTTGTAGATAACTTTGTTGCCCGCTAGCTGCTCTTTCACTACTAGGTTTTCTTCTAGTAGTTTCTTCAGCGCGCCTGTCGCCCAAGAAGCCGCTTTTGCATCTTCTTGACCCGCTTCAAGGCCGATACCTTTAGGGTTAATGCCTTCAGCATTTGCTACAACGATATCAAGTACCTGTTGCTGCTTTGGCGTTAGCGCTACATTTGACGCTTTAGCTGCTACAACTTTCTCCGCTGCTGGTTCTACAGCTACTTTTTTCTCAACTACAGGCTTAGCTTTCTTTGTTGCTGCTACATTTGCAACTGTCGCCTTAATGCGCTTTTGCAGTTTCATCTGCACTTTACGCTTATGAGCAAGTCTCATCGAGTATTTCTCCATTTCACTGCATACGGAGCAGTGGTGAAAATTTGAAGCGCGTTTTATACCAAAAAAAAGCCTCCATTTACAGAGTATGGACGGCTTTATAGGGCAAAAATGCGTGATATGCTGTTATCAGACTACAATTTAATCAATAAGGTTTATGATCTTTTCTTAGACTACTGAATATATAAACAGAGGTTTTCAAATTAAGAGCTTGGCTTATGCAAACACTGCATCTCACAAATCAACCATTGAACATGCGCTCTCCGATGGCCAAAATTGTCAGCTGGTTATTCATTATAGGAATCATTTTCCTATTAATGTTTTCTCCAGGTTGGCAACAAGCATTGTTGACCCTGATCGCGGTGTGCTCTGTGTTGGGGTTTGGTCACTTGATGATTCAGAAAGCAACGGTCGGATACACACTCACTGCGACGCATTTTCAACAGCACCTTTTTAAAGGCGGTTGGGTGGTCAAGTGGAGCAATGTTAGCAAAATAGGTATTTGTCACTACGATCAAGAAGGCTGGCAGCAGCCGTTACCCTGGATTGGTATTAAGCTCAAACACTACTCTCCTTACTTGCAAAGTATTTGCCCGAGGATCACGACTGAAATATTACTCAGCCAACGTGCACTGCTTTACCTAGGAGCTCGCCAGCATAATCAAGGGACAAAATTCGAGGATATCGTCCTAGATTCAAAACCTTACAAAAATACCAATGGGGAAGAGTTTTACGGTTTGCAGGCCATGTTAGCAAATCGAATGGCCTACCAAAGAGGTTATTTCGACTACGATATTTTTATCTCTGCCCACGATTTAGATCGCCCCGCTGATGAATTTGTCGGTTTGGCACGGCGATACCTTGCCGCTGCCCAGTCAGATTGAGTTTCAAAAAGAACAAGGCTTCCTAATGTCGCTCCTAAAACAAAAAAACCGCCGTAGCGGTCTTTTTTAATAAACTTAGGGTTAGTAGAGTGGCATCTCATCGGCAACAAATGGATTCGACGCTCTCTCACGGCCAAACGTCGATTCTGGACCATGTCCGGGAACAAATCGTACGTCATTGCCAAGTGGCCATAGCTTGGTTTTGATAGAATTAATTAGGGTGTTAAAGTCCCCTTTCGGGAAATCGGTACGCCCGACCGAGCCGTTAAACAACACGTCACCGACAAAAGCCAGCTTGGCTTCTTGGCTAAACAGAACCACATGACCCGGTGTATGACCCGGTGTATGAATCACATCCATCACCTGGTTGCCAAAGGTGATCTTGTCACCTTCATTGAGCCATTTATGAGGTTCAAATGCTTCTGTTAAAGGAAAACCAAACATTTGGCTTTGGCCTTCTAATCCCTGCAACCAAAAGTTATCTTCTCGATGAGGGCCAACAATTTCAACACCACCCAGCGCATCAGCGAGAGGTTCTGTTCCGCCCACGTGATCTAGATGCCCGTGAGTTAACACAAGGTTGACGACATCAACACCTAACTCTTTGATAAGCATTGCAAGTTGCTTTACATCACCACCGGGGTCAACCACGATGCCCTTCATTGTTTCATCACACCAAACAATAGAGCAGTTCTGTGAAAACGAGGTCACTGGGACCACCTGATACTTAAGTGACATAATTAAGCCTTATTCCAAATTTCTATGGCCAGAACTATGACATTTGCCCACACCTTTGACAAGGTCGATATGTCGGCAAACGAACATTAAGACCAACTACGAACAGGGCCAGTATCAATATGAACAAAGTTACTACGTGGATAGTAACCGACGCCACCGGCTTTCAGGCTGAGCGCGGCATCACGCACTTTCTTTAAGTCCACTCCGTCTAGGCGAAAATCGATTGCCTGACCCAGCATATGATAACTCTTCTTAGCGACCCCACCGGACTTGCCACGTAAAGCTTCATTGGTCGCTGGCGAGCGGTAACCGGAAATCACGATGACTTCGGCTTCAACACCGAGCTCAGATTGAATTAAGGAGATTTGGTCAAACAGATATTTGTCCATGGGATGGACTTCGTTACGACGGAAGTCGCGGCACAGGTTGTCGATGCGCGACAATTCTTTTTTTAAATAATCGCGACCATCAAAATAACACGTTTCTAGTGCTTCACCGGTATTTAGGGCTTTAAGTGCCAATGCGCGAGGTTTATCAGGGTAAGCCGCAAACGCCACACTCGGAGCGCAGCTCGCAACGACTAACCCGCTACCTGCTAACTTAATAAAATCTCTGCGAGAAAAATCCACAACAAACAGCCTTCATAAAAATAGTTATTGGAAACGTGCCGAACAAAGACACTACCTAACTCTTATATGAAGTGCAAATGCATAAAACGTGCTAAAAATGGAAGCTAGCTTAAATTATTTTGCTTAACCTTTGAGCTAGCTACGAAAATTCCTACATTAATAAGATTGTCATTTTTTGGTCAATGTCACCCTTGTGAGTAACTCACACTGTCTAGGTGGTAAATATCTTCTCGATAGTGGGTTTGCCACCTTCAAACCAAGCCGT
>NZ_AEVT01000121.1 GCF_000189275.1 Vibrio sinaloensis DSM 21326
TTATTGTTTTGGCTGGTGTTTCCTTTATGGCTAAAATAACATCCGATGCTCAGTTTGAAGATTTTACGATATCCAGTTTGATAGTTGGTTTCATTGGAACTGTAGAAGGTGTTCGCTCCGTTATCATTAGTAACATAAGAAAAATTGATACTAATTTTATATTTAAAATTTCTATTTATTCATTGAAGATAATAATAGTGCCAATTATATTTTTTATGGCCATGTTTTATTTAAAGTTTGGTATCAATTTTTCTTTAATATTTCTACTCTCTACACTGTGCTATTTTGTAGCAGTTATAAATCTTAGCTTGTTAGAAGGAAAAGGGTTTGTAGGTTTTGGGGCACTGTCTAGAACGGGTTCTTGGGCATTCTTTTACCTTTCATCAATTTCTTTCGTTATGATGGACATTTCACTTATTTGGTCCATTTTATCTTTTTCAATTTCTTTTCTTTTATTGTGTACCATACTTTGCTAAATTTAGGGTTTCCTTACCTAATGTTAGAGATCTAAGTAATTATGATGTTCAGTATAAACAAGTTAGAGATAGTTATGTCACTAACGTCTTTCGGATTTTTGTTGACTATTTAGACAGATTAGTTGTTTTGTATTTTCCAAGTGGTATTGATATGGCAACATATTTTTCTAGATTGGAATTTGCACAAAAAATAGTAAATGTACCACAGTTGATTGCCATATATATATACCCAAGAATGTGTGTTATTGATAACTTTAAAATTAGGGATAGATATTTCACGCTGGCTTTTTTATCTTGCTATGTACCTATAATTATTTGCTGTTATATTGCTTCGTTAAATTATCAATACATTATTG
>NZ_AEVT01000120.1 GCF_000189275.1 Vibrio sinaloensis DSM 21326
AAAAAGCGCCAAGCGAAAGTGGCAGAGATTGAAGCTCAAACTAATGGTTTAGATGCCGCTGTTGTTGAAAAGGTAAAGACCCAGCCTTGGTGGATTGAAAATAGTGTCTCTATTTTTCCGGTTATTGCTGCTGTCCTCGTCCTACGTTCATTTATCTACGAACCGTTTCAGATTCCATCTGGTTCGATGATGCCGACATTGTTGGTTGGCGATTTCATCCTAGTGGAGAAATACGCATACGGTCTAAAAGATCCTGTATGGCGCACTCAACTGGTTGAAACAGGTAAGCCTGAACGCGGTGACACCGTGGTATTCAAATATCCACCTCAGCCTAACATTGACTACATAAAACGTGTTGTTGGTCTACCTGGTGATACAGTGCGTTACAACAGCAAGAAAGAAGTGTGTGTTCAATCTGCCGGTGAAAGTGTTTGCCAGCCTGTTAAGCTGTCAAATGTGGTAGAAAGCCCATTTATCCAAGATGGCATTCCACTGATTCAGTTGGATGAACAATTGGGTGAAGTCGGGCATCAAATTTTGGTCAACCCACTTCGTCGCGATCGTGTAGAAGCGTATCAACCACGTAATGGTGTTAATGAGTGGGTTGTTCCTGAAGGTCACTACTTTGTTATGGGCGATAACCGTGACAATAGTGCCGATAGTCGCTACTGGGGCTTTGTTCCAGAAGCCAACTTAGTGGGTAAAGCGGTAGCTATCTGGATCAGTTTCGAGTTCGAACGTGGTGCAGACAGCGTATTACCTTCTTGGATTCCTACTGGTGTGCGTTTTAACCGCATTGGTGGTATTCACTAACTTCTCGTGTAGTTTGGAGTGGTGACCGAATAAAAGTTGCAACTCCAGCTACTGAGAGAATTAAAACAAATTAATGAGAGAGCATGAATTCTCCTATTGCCAAACTAGAAAAGAAGCTCGGCTATCAGTTCAATGATGCTGAGCTTATCGGTTTAGCGCTGACTCATCGTAGCGCTAATGGAAAACATAACGAGCGTCTTGAGTTTCTGGGCGATTCAATTTTAAGTTTTGTCATTGCTGATGATCTTTATCACCGTTTCCCTAAAGTCAACGAAGGGGATATGAGCCGCATGCGAGCCACGTTAGTGCGTGGTAACACATTGGCGGAGCTAGGTCGCGAGTTTGAACTCGGAGATCACTTAAAATTAGGTCCAGGCGAACTGAAAAGCGGTGGTTTCCGTCGCGATTCAATCCTCGCCGACGCGGTAGAAGCGATCATCGGTGCGATTTATTTAGATAGTGATATCGAAGAAGTTCGCCGCATTATTCTGAGCTGGTACAAGACTCGCCTTGATGCCATTAAGCCAGGCGTATCGCAAAAAGACCCTAAAACTCGTCTGCAAGAGTTTTTACAAGGCCGAAGAAAACCGCTACCAGCTTACACAGTGACTAATATTAAAGGTGAAGCACACAACCAAGAATTTACGGTTTCGTGTGAAGTGGCAGGTATTGGACAACCTGTTATTGGTAAAGGCACCAGCCGCCGCAAGGCAGAACAAGCGGCTGCTGAACTAGCATTAGAGCAATTGACCAATGACTGATTCAACGGATAACAACGAATTTGATATTGATGCGTTTTTCTCATCAGGCAGCGAGCAGGCTACCTCACCAGAAAATCAGCATTGTGGTTTTGTCGCGATTGTTGGCCGCCCAAACGTCGGTAAGTCAACACTTCTTAACCGAATTCTAGGTCAAAAGATCTCGATAACTTCGCGTAAGCCTCAGACAACTCGTCACCGTATCATGGGTGTTGATACTGAAGGCGACTATCAAGCGATTTATGTCGACACTCCGGGTCTTCACATCGAAGAGAAGCGTGCGATTAACCGATTGATGAACCGAGCAGCAAACTCGTCACTGAGTGATGTGAACTTAGTGTTCTTCTTGGTAGATGGTACTCACTGGACCAATGACGACGAAATGGTTCTGACTAAACTCCAAAAGTCTAACTTCCCAGTCGTGTTGTGTGTGAATAAGGTTGATAATGTTCAAGATCGCAATGACGTCATGCTGCACATGATGGAAATGTCGAAGAAAATGGACTTTGTTGATGTTGTGCCAATTTCAGCCAAGCATGGTAAGAATATTGATGTACTGCGCAAACATGTACGTGATCACTTACCAAAAGCAACGCACCATTTTCCTGAAGAGTATGTAACTGACCGCTCTCAACGCTTTATGGCGTCTGAAATTGTGCGTGAGAAGTTAATGCGTTTCACTGGTGAAGAGCTGCCTTACTCGGTAACGGTAGAGATTGAGCGATTTGATTACAATCCAGAGACCGATGGCTTCCACATTAATGCCTTAATTTTGGTCGAGCGTAATGGTCAAAAGAAAATGGTGATCGGCAAAGGCGGCGAGAAAATTAAGACCATAGGTCGTGAAGCGCGCCTAGATATGGAAGAACTGTTTGGTCGCAAGGTTTACCTAGAAACTTGGGTTAAGGTGAAGTCAGGTTGGGCTGATGATGAGCGTGCATTACGTTCGCTAGGCTACATCGACGACCTATAAGCATGGCGAGGCTGACTGGCTTCGCTTCGAATAAAGAAGAAATAAGGAGCCTTTGGGCTCCTTATTTATTATGTAACATTGGTTTGGCACTCTTATGTCCTCTGAAGGCTTACAGCGCTGTTTTGTTTTGCATCGGCGCCCTTACAGTGAATCAAGTTTGATCCTTGACGTATTTAGCGAGGAGTTTGGTCGTGTCACTTTAATGTCAAAAGGGGCCCGCAGTAAGCGCTCCAATTTAAAAGGGGCTTTGCAGCCTTTTACCCCTTTATTGCTCAAATGGTCTGGCAATGGCTCGATGAAAACTCTGCGTCAAGCTGAGCCAATCAGTCTGGGCCTACCTCTTTTTGGTATTAACCTGTATTCAGCAATGTATGTTAATGAGCTCGTCGGTCGGGTGTTGATGGCCGAAGTCCCAATGCCAGCGCTATTTCATGACTACTTGCACGCTTTGACAGAACTCGCTCAGAGTGACAATCCTGAGCCCGCTCTGCGCCGTTTTGAACTCGCGTTGCTTTCAGCCATGGGGTATGGGGTTGATTTTATGCATTGTGCCGGGACGGGGGAGCCAGTGGATCCCGGTATGACGTATCGCTATCGAGAGCAAAAGGGGTTCATCGCTTCAGTAAGGCGGGATAACTTAACTTTTTATGGCAGTGAACTGATTGCGATCAGTGAACGTAGATTTACCACAAAAGAGCAACTTAAAGCGGCAAAACGCTTTACACGTATAGCCTTAAAGCCGTATCTTGGCGGCAAACCATTAAAAAGCAGGGAACTCTTTCTCACTATGGTTCCCAAACGGAGTATTGGAAAATGAGCTCAATTTACCTAGGTGTAAACATCGACCATATTGCGACCCTAAGAAACGCACGTGGTACAAAATACCCAGATCCTGTTCATGCTGCTGAAGTCGCTGAACGTGCAGGTGCGGATGGCATTACTATTCACCTACGTGAAGACCGTCGTCATATCGTCGACCGAGACGTTCGTATTCTACGTGAAACACTACAAACACGTATGAACTTGGAAATGGCTGTAACCGACGAAATGGTTGAAATTGCACTTAAGACTAAGCCTGAATATGTGTGCTTGGTGCCTGAAAAGCGCGAAGAATTGACAACTGAAGGTGGCTTGGATGTGGTAGGCCAGTTAGAAAAAGTCAAAGCGGCAACCACTAAGTTAACGGATGCGGGGATTAAAGTGTCTCTGTTTATTGATGCTGATCGCGAACAAATTGATGCGGCAAAAGCTTGTGGCGCACCATTTATCGAGCTTCACACAGGTCACTACGCCGATGCAGTAGCTGAAGATGATCAACAAGATGAGCTGAAGAAAATCGCTGCTGGTGCAAGTTATGCTGCGGATCTTGGCATTACAGTTAATGCGGGTCACGGTTTGACTTACCACAACGTCGCACCGATTGCCGCCATCCCTGAAATCTACGAATTGAACATCGGTCACTCCATCATTGGCCGTGCAGTCTTCGATGGCTTACATAAAGCGGTCGCAGATATGAAAGCGCTGATGGTTGAGGCGCGCAAGTAAGCTTATGGCGATTGTCGGTTTAGGTACGGACATTGCTGAGATTGAGCGAGTAGAAAAAGCGCTCGCTCGATCAGGTGAACCATTTGCTCGGCGGATTCTGACCGAAGCAGAGCTTGAGCGTTTTCATACTCTAAAGCAAAAAGGGCGTTATTTAGCGAAACGCTTTGCGGCTAAAGAAGCGGCTTCTAAAGCGCTTGGTACAGGTATTGCGCTCGGTGTGACTTTTCATGATTTTTCTATCACTAATGATGAAAATGGTGCACCAAAGCTGACTTTAGCAAATAAGGCTCAGCAAATCGCTGTATCTAAAGGGGTGACAAGCATCCACCTTTCTATATCTGATGAGCGTCATTACGCCGTTGCGACTGTAATCCTAGAACAATAAGCGGCCTAAGGTCGCTTTTTTGTTTAACCTCTTCATACTTTAGCAATCCCTGTATAACACTTTCGTTGGTTATTGGTATACTTATAAATAACAACAAGAATTATAAATTTGTAAGTTGTAGCGTCTAGACGTAAGGACAGTGGTCTATGCCTAACCAAATAAAGGTTCTGCTGAGTCGTAGCACGTTAGTATTAGCGGGCTTGATGTTCAGCCAGCAAGTCAACGCAGTGGATTTCTCAATCTCCGGATTTGGCACTTTAGGTTATACCTATGAAAACCAAGAAGACCTTGGCTACAGACGTGACATTACCAATGTTGCCGATGTAGACCAAAACGGCACCTTTTTGAATGACTCTAACCTTGGGGTTCAGTTAGATGCGACACTGAATCGTCAGTGGTCGGTCACTGGGCAGCTATTGCTTGAAGATCGTGTCTCATATGATCTTAACTCTCTCACTGAACTCGCATTTCTCCGTTATTCCCCCAGTGCTCATTGGGACTTTCGAATTGGACGCATTGGTGTGAGTGCTTATGCCGCCGCTGACAGTCGCCATATTGATTACGCTCATCTGTGGGTTCGTCCACCTCAAGAGTTGTATGGCGGGATCGTATTTAATTCTCTCGACGGAATTGGAGCCACATACTATTCCAATAACCCAAGCTTTAACTGGAAAGCGACCTTTGAGTTTGGTAGCAATCGGGAAAAAGGTCAGGTGCCTGGAACCGATGATGAGTATCAAACAGAACTCGACAATGTGTTCAGCGCTTCGCTGGAATTGGCTCAAGAGGAATGGCGCTGGCAGCTCTCGTATGCCTACATTGGATCACTGAGAGTGAGCCACGAAGATCAAATAGAGCGTCTGCAACAAGGGGTGAAAGCATTAGCGAATAATGGCACAGTTGCGACCTTCTTTCCCAGCGTAAGCCAAGAAGCGGGCACCGCGTATGAGGCTCTTAGCGTAGACGATGATCAGATCAACTACTTACAAGCGGCTGCTCTCTATTTTGATGGTGAGTGGACATTACAGAGCGAGCTATTCCATATTCATGGGAAAAAGAAGTCGATACCACAAGGGTACGGTGGTTACGCTTTGCTTGGGCATACCTTTTCTTCACTGACTCCGTACGTGATGTATGGTCGTTTTAAGCCAACTCATTCCGAATTTGAGTTACAGCAAGATTGGGCAGCAGCGGGCGCAGAGGCGGCATTGTTGCAGCAAGGGACGCTTGCGGGTATTAACGCAGTTCGAATCGACCAGTCGACCTGGTCGCTTGGGCTTCGTTGGGATGTCTCCCCATACGTTGCGTTAAAAGCTCAGATGGACCATGTTCAGATCAATCCATACGGCTACGGTTTGTGGGCATCGGACGTAGAGCGTATTGATGAGTCCCGTAACGTGCAAGTGTTTACTCTCAATCTGAACTTTATCTTCTAGGAGGCTGACATGAAGTATTTAAGCCTCTGTTTATTGTTTATGAGTAGCCAAGCGTGTGCGGGTTTTTACATCGTGGTTAATGTGAATAATGCGATGAATGCTATTTCGGTTGAGGATGTAGCGGACGTGTACCTTGGACGGAAAAAGGTGTTAGGTTCAGTGTACATCGATCAGGTTTTGGATCGTACCGGAGAGCCTCGGCGTCGCTTCTTTTTAACGGTAACCAACATGCGAGAGAGTCAAGTTAACGCATACTGGGCTAAGCTTAAGTTTTCTGGACGAATGAGAGCTCCTGAGATGGTCGAAGCTGAAAGGGAACTTCTCAACATCATCGCTAACAATCCACAGGCAATAGGGTATATGACGGAACCGCCTCCTGAAGGGGCTGGCGTTCGAGTGGCATTATATATAGATGAATAAACCTAAGTTAAACTCACTGAGTAGTCGGCTGCTTAAGATCGTCACCATACTGGCTTTGTCCTACTTGGTGATCATGTCAGCGATCATGATTCCGTGGGGGTTTCTTAATGCGGATCAAGACCATAAAGAGCTAGAGCAAAAGCTGGTGTTGTCACTGTCAAGCTCTGCCGCTATCGCTTTGTATGTGAATAACGCCGAGATCGCCAATGAGGTTATCTCTGCCTTGCTGCTGCATGAAGAGATCGATGCGGTGCGACTAGAGAGTGACGATGGGGTCTCTTTTGCCTCTAATCATCTGGTGATTGCTGAACCGGATCTTTGGGTTCACGCAAACCAATATCGCATTTACTCTCCCACTGACGGCAAGCCCATCGGCACTTTGTACGTTCACAATGACCATGCAGCATTGCAGCAAACCGCTATGGGGCAAGTATTACAGCAAGTGCTGTTTATTTTGATTCAGTTTCTGTTGACTGTCGTTGCCCTTGTGTTGATCTTTAAACGTATTGTTGGCCAACCTTTAACGGCGTTGTCTAACGACCTCAATACCATGAACCCCGAAAAACCGAAAAAGATCCATGTTGATAGCCGTAATCAAAACAATGAGTTGGGCGTTGTGGTGCACAGTGTGAATACCTTCATTGATAATTCGCGCCAAGCTATCGAGCGTGAACGAGAGCTGCGTTCGCAAATTGAGCATTGGGAGCATTACTATCGCAATATGGCTGAGCAAGATGCGTTGACCGGGGTAAAGAACCGTATGGGCTGTGAAAAATACATTGAGCATGCCGCTCGCAGCAGCCAATACATCGCCTTATTGCTGGTTGATTTAGACGGTTTTAAAGCGGTTAATGACAGTTATGGTCATGCAGCAGGCGACTTGATTCTGACCGTTATCGCTAGCCGTTTTGCTGAACTGCAATCTAAAAGTAATGTGCCGGGCGTCGTTGGCAGAATAGGTGGCGATGAATTTGTTATCTATCTGGTTTTACAAAACAACGACCATGAGTTGCTGAGTAAAGTGGCGCAAGATGCGATTGAGTTAGCCAATCTCCCTGCCGAATACAATGGTCAGCAAATCAAAGTTGGCTGCAGCATAGGTATCGCCGTTCAATCAAGTCACGGCTTATCGCTAGAAAAATTGCTACATCGGGCGGATCAAGCCATGTACAGCGTCAAGCAGACGGGCAAAAATGGTCATCAATTCTATCGAGGCGAAGAGAAGGCTCACGCAAACAGAGCGTGAGCCAATCATACTAGGGAGCTAAATACGGTTTCGCACTCGCAACCACTTTTTCCATCTCATCCTGCAACTCGAACAGTTCGGGTTCAATATCTTCGATTTCGGTTCCAGAGCGCAATTCCTTTTCAATGGTGGCACAGACCGCTTTGAGTCTAGGTACGCCACAATAGGAGCTGCTACCATGAAGTTTATGAACGTGGTGGATCAGTTGGTCTACATCAAAATGATCGTCTTCCAATGCGCCGTCAACAATAGCGGCAACTTCAGGAATGTAGTCGATCAACATCTGTAGCATATCTCGGGCTAAGTCTTCTTTATTCGCTGATTGTTTCAAAGCGGCTTGCCAATCAATGATCATGGTCGAGTGCTCGACAGCGTTAGCAGGCTCAGTTTCGATTGGCTCCGGCTGTGTTGTTATGTCGAGCTTTTCCAATTGAGTTTCGTTGGTTTGCGGACTCCAATGCATCAGTACTTGCTGCAGTACATGCTCTTCTATTGGTTTGGTGAGGTAATCATCCATACCCGCATTGAGCAATCGGTCTCGTTCGCCACTCATGGCGTGCGCAGTGACGGCAATAACTGGAGTTGATGCGTTTAGCTCAGTCTGCTTAATCTTTTCACAGGCAGTTACCCCGTCCATTTGTGGCATTTGAATGTCCATCAAGATCATGTCGAACTTATGCATTTCTGCTTGCTTGACTGCATCAACACCGTTGGTGCAAGTGATCACTTGTTCGACACGTTCTTGTAATAGAGCACTGATCAGTTTCAAGTTGGCAGGGTTGTCGTCAACGGCCATGACAGTTAAAGGTAGTGTCTCGCTTTGATGAGGGACGATAACTTCTGGCAGTTGAGGCAAACTCTCTTGGTTTGCGGACAAGGTCTGAAGGAGACGCTTACGTGATAAAGGTTTAGTAATACAGTGTACAGGGTAAGACTGAATCAAATGATCCGACAGGGCTAAGGTCGTACTTGGAACACCAACCACCACGTGAGATGCGCAGCGTAACGCGTGTTCGACCTGTTGTTCAACGACAGAGGTTTCATGGTCGCGATTTGGTGCTAGGTTCAACAGCACGTAATCAAAGGACTCGGCATCGTCCGGTAACGAAGAGCGGTAAGTAACCATCAAGCCGGCTTGAACCAGCAATTGCTGAGTAACTGAAGCGGCTTGCATGTTTGGTTCAACCAGCAGAAGTGAACGTTGTTTGAGGCTTTCGGTATCAACGAGCTCAGTCACTGGCATGTCAGTCGAGTTGAGACGTAAGGTAAACCAGAAGGTTGATCCTTGGTGCAAGCGGCTGGTTAAGCTGATTTCACCGCCCATCTGACTGACCAGTTTCTGGGTAATAACCAGACCTAAACCAGTCCCGCCATAACGACGTGAAATGCTGGCATCTGCTTGGCTAAATGCTTGGAACAGCTGAGCTTGCTGACGTTCAGAAATACCAATGCCGGTATCGCGAACCATAAACTGCAGTTCGACCACGTCGTCTTTCTGAGAGCGCATTTCGACACTGATATCGATGTTGCCGCGCTCGGTAAACTTAATTGAGTTGCCGACAAGGTTAGTCAGAACTTGTTGAATACGTAGCGAGTCACCGACAAGGCCAGCAGGGATCTTAGGATCGATCTTCAAGGTTAACTCAAGACCTTTCTCATGCGCGCTGGTGGCTTGTAGGCTGACCACTTCTTCCAGTGACTCTTGGAAGTCGAAAGGAATGTTTTCTAATGCCAGTTTTCCTGCTTCAAGTTTCGAGAAATCGAGAATGTCATTGATAATATTGAGTAGATTCTTCGCCGACTTTTCAATGGTTTGCAGGTAATCAGTTTGGCTATTGGTTAAGGTGGTTTTGAGCATCTGACGAGTAAACCCAATCACACCATTAAGGGGAGTACGTAACTCGTGAGACATATTGGCTAAAAACTCAGACTTCACGCGTGCCGCTTCTTGAGCTCGCTTCTTCGCGATATCCAATTCCACGTTTTGAATTTCGAGCTGCTCCAACGTTTCACGCAAATCCGAGGTCGCTTGGTCGATGCTGTGCTGCATTTCAACATGATACTCAGACAGAGACACCGCCATCGCGTTGATACCATTTTTGAGAGAGTCCAGCTCGCCATGCATTTTGCCCTCAATCCGCACATCAAGGTGGCCACGACGAATTCGGTCTACCATATTTTTCATGTGTGAAATTGGGCGGGTAACGTCGTACATCAAGCGATAGGCAAATACCGCTGATAGGCCTAAACCAATAAGTAGGACTAAGAAAGCGGAGAAGACTTCTTGGTACTGTTGTAGACGTAGAGATGATAGGTCGAGCTCGACTGCAACGTAGCCAAGTGCTGGGTTACTTTCTTGACCGCGAGTCGTCGCCAGTAGACCTGACTCTGCGATGACAGGTGCACGCATGATCAGAGTATTATCCTGAAGCACAGAGTTATTCAACAATGGAATCGGTTGATCCTTGGGGTAAGTCAAGGACTCAAAATTTGGGTGAAAGTTGGAGGTAACAAACAACTCGTGCTTGTAGTCGAACACCGCGATACTCCGAACGAACTTGGAGTTCTTTCGGTGGGCATAACTAATAATACGACGAACGGCTTCGCGGCTATTGTTCTTTAGCCCTTCTTCACTGGCAATCGCCAGAGGTTCAATGATGTTCAAGCCAGAATTGTATACTTGAACTTCTAAGTCGTGATAACGGTTAAAAGAGAAAAAAGCGCTCAGAAGTAACCCGATAATTAAAGTCGGCGCTAAAGTTAAGGTAATTACGCGGGCACGTAAGCCATATCTTGTCATTATTGTCTAAACATCGTGGTGTGGATATGGGAAAATAACTTCCAAAAGAGCAGAAGCCGTCGAAATACTAAGCATAATCAACTCAGTCGGCTCAGACAATGATTCAAGCGTAAAAGCTTGGGACATACATCCAGATAATTAGCAATTCGAGCAATAGGTCAAAAGACCGCAAAGTATAGGCACAGAGCATGGCGCGTTTTTTCCAACCGAAGAAGAAAACTCAACTCAATACTAAGCACCAATCGGTACAGATCGAGAAACTCGAACATCATGGTGCGGGGATGGCTTACCAGAATAAAAAGCCAGTATTCGTTGAAGGAGCGCTGCCTGGTGAGCAAGTGCTGATTCAACTGACAGAAAGTAAGAGTAAATTTTCTCGAGCCAAGTTGATCAAGATTCAGACGGCCAGTGAACAAAGAGTCGAGCCATTCTGTGCGCACTATGCGCAATGCGGTGGCTGTAATATGCAGCACTTAAATGTTGCCCAGCAGCGCGAGCATAAGCAGCAAACCCTTCGTCAATTGGTGCGCAAGTTTGCTGGGCACAATGCTGATTTGGATGCGCCGATCATCGGATCAGATAAAGGGTATCGTCGCCGGGCAAGAATCAGTGTGATGCTCGACAAAAAAAGCCGTCAGTTGAAATTTGGTTTTCGTAAAAAACAGAGCAAAGACATCGTCGATGTGACGGACTGCCCTGTCCTCGACCAGAGCTTGAACCAGCTTTTACCGGGCCTAAAAAAACTACTGGATGGATTTGCTAACCCTGAGTCTTTAGGCCATGTTGAGTTGGTCAAAGGGGACAACAATCGAGTGATTGTATTACGTCATTTGAAAGCGCTGGCGGAAAAAGACCAATCCGCGTTGGAGGCGTTTGCCACTGAGCATCAGGCCTGCTTGTATCTCATGCCGGAAAGTGACCGTTTAGAACGTATTGTCGGTGAGCAAGCGTATTATCTAGAAGCGGGTGTGACCATTCCATTTGAACCGAATAACTTCATTCAAGTGAACCAGCAGGTCAACCAGTCGATGGTAGAACAAGCGCTGGATTGGCTCGCGCTGGATAAACAAGACCGAGTTCTGGATCTGTTCTGTGGATTGGGCAACTTTAGTTTGCCTATGGCGAAGCGCGTCAAGCGCGTAGTGGGTGTTGAAGGCGTCGATGCGATGGTCGAGAAAGCCCGAACCAATGCAGAATTAAATCACCTAGGTAATGCGCACTTTTTCCAAGCGAATTTGGAACAAGAGATGTCTGGTCAGCCCTGGGCGAGTGAAAAGTTTGATAAAATACTGCTTGATCCGGCCCGAGCGGGGGCAAGCGGTATTGTAGAGCAGCTTTCTGAGCTAGGTGCGACCAGGGTCGTTTATGTTTCCTGTAATCCTGCTACTCTTGCTCGAGACTCGCAAAGCTTGCTTAATCAGGGATTTCATTTGAAGAAGTTAGGTATGTTGGACATGTTCCCTCATACCAGCCATTTAGAATCAATGGCGCTTTTTGTGAAGGATTAAACTTATTCCAATAAAGGTGAGTCTTACACTGGGATAAGTCAAAGAGAACAATAAAGAACTAGGACGAATAAGATGGTTGCGGTAAGAAGCGCACATTTGAATCAAGACGAACAGTTTGAGCTAGATAAGTGGATTGCTAGCTTAGGGCAAGATGCCAACGTGGCTAAGCGCCTTAAAGAGGTGTACCACCAATGCGAATCGACGCTGCAGGGTAATGAGGATGGTCCTCTGCTACTGTGGCGTGGTCGCGAGATGATTGAAATCTTAATTACCCTATCAATGGACAAAGCAACCTTAGTTGCAGCGCTCCTTTTTCCACTGGTGTCCAGTGGTGCCTATGCGCGCGAAGCGTTTGAAGAAGATTTTGGCAAAGAAACCATTAAGTTGATTGATGGTGTTGAAGAGATGGCGGCGTTAGGCCAACTCAATATCACGATGGAAGGCAGCGCGGCTTCCGCCCAAGTCGATAATGTCCGTCGTATGCTATTGGCGATGGTGGATGATTTTCGCTGTGTGATCATTAAGCTCGCAGAACGTATCGCTAATCTGGTGGAAGTAAAAAAAGCACCGGAAGAGATTCGCTGCGCCGCGGCGAAAGAGTGTGCCAACATCTATGCGCCACTTGCTAATCGACTGGGTATTGGTCAGCTAAAATGGGAGATGGAAGATTACGCTTTCCGTTACCAGCAGCCTGATACGTATAAACAGATTGCTAAGCAACTCTCTGAACGTCGCATTGTCCGCGAACAGTACATTAAAGACTTTGTTGACGATTTATCTCAAGAGATGGTCGATTCCGGTATCAACGCCGAAGTCAGTGGCCGCCCGAAACACATCTACAGCATTTGGCGCAAAATGCAGAAGAAAGGCTTGGCATTTGATGAGCTTTTTGATGTACGCGCTGTGCGTATTATCGCGGATAAGTTGCAAGACTGTTATGCCGCTTTAGGTATGGTGCACACCAAGTACAAACACCTGCCAAGTGAGTTTGATGATTATGTTGCCAACCCTAAACCAAATGGCTATCAATCAATTCACACCGTCATCCTTGGTCCAGAAGGCAAAACCATAGAAATTCAGATTCGCACCAAAGAGATGCACGAAGACTCTGAGCTGGGTGTGGCTGCGCACTGGAAATACAAAGAAGGTGGCGGTGGCCGCAGTGGTTACGACGAGAAAATTACTTGGCTACGTAAGCTGCTTGATTGGCAAGAAGAAATGTCAGATTCGGGTGAAATGCTCGATGAAGTACGCAGCCAAGTCTTCGATGACCGTGTTTACGCATTTACTCCACGTGGTGATGTTGTCGATTTACCTATGGGCGCGACACCACTCGATTTTGCTTACCATATCCATTCCATGGTTGGGCACCGTTGTATTGGGGCCAAAGTAGCGGGGCGTATCGTTCCATTCACGCACAAGCTTGCAATGGGTGACCAAGTCGAGATCATTACGGCTAAAGAGCCCAATCCATCACGTGATTGGTTGAACCCAACCACAGGCTTCGTTACCTCCAGCCGAGCTCGTGCCAAGATCAATGCTTGGTTCCGTGCGCAAAGTCGCGAGAAGAATCTGGAGGCGGGACGAGAAATTCTAGAACAAGAGTTAACCAAGATAGGTGCTACGTTAAAAGATGCTGAGCAATACGGGCTGAAGCGCTTCAATATGAATACCCCGGATGAGCTTTATGTCGGGGTTGGTAGCGGTGATTTGCGTATCAATCAGATCATTAACCACATCAACGCTTTGGTAAACAAGCCGACCGCGGAAGAGGAAGATAAGCAAGCGCTAGAAAAACTGCAAGAAGCAGAGAATAAAGCGCCTGCTCAAAGTCGTCCGAAAAAAGACGCCGTGGTAGTGGAAGGGGTCGATAACTTAATGACCCATCTCGCTCGCTGTTGTCAGCCTATTCCAGGTGATGAAATTGCAGGCTACATTACCCAAGGTCGTGGAATTTCAGTGCACCGAGCCGATTGTGAGCAGTTGGAAGAACTTCGTCATCATGCACCTGAACGTATTATCGATACTGTGTGGGGCAGTGGTTTCGTTGGCTCTTACATCCTGACAGTGCGGGTTGAAGCGATGGAGCGTAGTGGCTTATTAAAAGATATCACCACTTTGTTTGCGAACGAGAAAATTAAGGTGACCAGCATGAAGAACCGTGTCGATTATCGCAAGCAACTGTCGATCATGGATTTTGATTTGGAAGTGACTAATATTGAAATTCTTCAGCGCGTATCGAAGCGGGTAGAGCAGATTAAAGATGTTATGAGCGTGAAACGCCTTGGCTAAGTTTTACGTCGTATTTGGCTTTCTAACTGCGTTAACTTCACTATACTCCGGAATGCCGGCCCAGACTCATCTCATAGGTAAGCTATGTTCAGGAGTCTCGTAAGTTCGTTGTCTTGTTAGAAGAACCAACTACTTAGTAAAAACGGATGCTGTCATTCCCTACAGTGAGGGACGAACGTGATAGGGAATCTCTGAAAATAGAGAACTTCAACTCGCTCATGCTTCGCTCTCGAGGATGACAAAATAATTTATAGAGGTGAGTGGTTTTGGCTGCTCACCTTTTTATTTGAATGAAAGTTCTTTAGATAGAAGATTTAAAGGAAGAAGGAATATGAGTCACCCGATTGAACAGTTAGAACAGATCATGGCGCAGCTTCGTGACCCAGAAAGTGGTTGCCCTTGGGATCTAAAACAGAGCTTTGACACCATTGTGCCGCATACCATTGAAGAGACCTATGAAGTGGTTGATGCGATTCAAAACCGCGATTGGCCGAACCTAAAAGAGGAGCTGGGTGATTTACTGTTTCAGGTGATTTTTTATAGCCAATTGGCAAAAGAGCAGAATCTGTTCGAATTTTCTGAGGTAGTAGAAGCGGTCAATGAAAAGCTAACCCGTCGTCATCCGCATGTTTTCTCGGATACTGAATTTGAATCTGATGAGCAGATTAACGCTAACTGGGAAGCGGAAAAAGCAAAAGAAAAAGCCCAATTAGGCAAAACAGAGCAAAGTATTCTAGACTCAATACCAAATTCTCTACCTGCGCTTTCTCGTGCCACAAAAATGCAAAAGAAATGCGCTAAGTATGGCTTTGATTGGGACTCGCTTGGTCCGGTTGTTGGAAAGGTTCAAGAAGAGATTGAAGAGGTGATGGAAGAGGCACTGCAAGTTGCTCCTGACGAAGACAAAATTGAACTTGAGCTTGGCGACTTGTTGTTTGCGACGGTTAATTTATCGCGTCACTTAGGCAAAGACCCAGAGGTGGCGTTGAGTAAAGCGAACCTTAAATTTGCTAAACGTTTTAAAGGGGTGGAATCGATAGTCGCACAGCAAGGTAAACAACTGACAGATTACGATTTAGATCAGTTAGATGCATTTTGGGACAGAGTAAAAGCGCTAGAAGTCGATAAGGGCAGTGGCAACTAATCCGTTACTCGAATTTGATTTGAAGCAAAAAATAAAAAATTGCAGTGTGATAGATTTCACGTTGTGGCGGATAAGGGCTTCTGGTATATTTATATCCCGTCCAGAAGAAATCCATTTTCCCTCATTCAACCAATTTCAGGTTAAACATGACGACAAATTACATTTTTGTTACTGGCGGGGTTGTATCCTCTCTAGGTAAAGGTATTGCAGCAGCATCTCTTGCGGCTATTCTAGAAGCTCGTGGTCTTAAAGTGACTATGATGAAGCTTGACCCTTACATCAACGTTGATCCAGGCACGATGAGCCCAACTCAACACGGTGAGGTGTTCGTCACGGAAGATGGCGCTGAAACTGACCTTGACCTTGGTCACTATGAGCGATTCATTCGCACCAAGATGACTAAGCGTAACAACTTCACTGCAGGTCGTGTTTATGCTGACGTTCTTCGTAAAGAGCGTCGTGGTGACTACCTAGGTGCAACTATTCAGGTTATCCCACACATCACTAACGCTATCAAAGATCGTGTAATCGCAGGCTCAGAGGGTCACGATGTGGCTATCGTTGAAGTCGGTGGTACGGTTGGTGATATCGAATCTCTACCATTTATGGAAGCGATTCGTCAGCTAGCAGTAGAACTTGGCCGTGAGCGCGCAATGTTCATGCACCTTACCCTTGTTCCTTACCTAGCGGCGGCGGGCGAAGTGAAAACTAAGCCGACTCAGCACTCTGTAAAAGAGTTGCTATCTATCGGTATCCAACCAGATATTCTTGTTTGTCGCTCAGATCGTATGATCCCAGCGAACGAACGTAAGAAGATTGCGCTTTTCTGTAACGTACAAGAGAAAGCGGTAATCTCAATGAAGGACGTAGATTCGATCTACAAGATCCCTCAACTGGTTAAATCTCAAGGTTTAGACGACCTAGTATGTTCTCGATTTGGTATTACTGCTCCTGAAGCGGATCTGTCAGAATGGGAACAGGTAATCTACGAAGAAGCGAACCCAACGGCTGAAGTGACTATCGGTATGGTTGGTAAGTACATCGAACTACCGGATGCTTACAAATCAGTCAACGAAGCGCTTAAGCACGCAGGTCTTAAGAACCGTCTAAGCGTTAAGATTAAGTACGTTGATTCTCAAGACGTAGAAAGCAAAGGCGATGAAGCGCTAGCAGGTCTTGACGCAATCCTAGTTCCAGGTGGCTTCGGTGACCGTGGTGTGGAAGGCAAGATCATGGCGGCAAAATACGCTCGTGAGAACAAAGTACCTTACCTAGGTATTTGTCTAGGTATGCAAGTGGCACTGATCGAATATGCTCGTAATGTTGCGGGTATGGAAGGTGCACACTCAACAGAATTTAATAAAGACACTAAGTACCCAGTAGTTGGCCTAATTACTGAGTGGGTAGACGGCGAAGGTAAAGTTGAAGAGCGTACTGAGAAGTCTGACCTAGGCGGTACAATGCGTCTTGGCTCACAGCTATGTCACCTAGAAAAAGGCACAAAAGCTCGTGAACTATACGGTAATGCGACGATTCATGAACGTCACCGTCACCGTTATGAAGTGAACAACAATCTACGTCCTCAGATTGAAAAAGCAGGCCTAAAAGTATCGGGCTTATCTGCAGACAAGAAACTGGTTGAAGTGATTGAGAACCCAGCTCACCCATGGTTCGTAGCGGCTCAATTCCACCCAGAGTTCACTTCAACTCCTCGCGATGGTCACCCACTATTCGCAGGTTTCGTGAAAGCGGCTGGTGAATACCAACGCGGCGAATTAGAGAAGTAAAGGATACGGGCAGTAGCGTTAGTCGTGCTGCTGCCCTTAATTTTGACATTATATATTCAACGAGAAGGAAACATTCAATGTCTAAGATCGTTAAAGTTCTAGGTCGTGAAATCATCGATTCACGTGGTAACCCAACTGTAGAAGCTGAAGTACACCTAGAAGGCGGTTTCGTAGGTATGGCTGCTGCTCCATCTGGCGCATCAACTGGTTCACGTGAAGCTCTTGAGCTACGTGACGGCGACAAAGCTCGTTTCCTAGGTAAAGGTGTTCTTAAAGCTGTTGAAGCTGTAAACGGTGCAATCGCTGAAGCTCTAGTTGGTAAAGACGCTAAAGACCAAGCTGCAATCGACGCAGTAATGATCGAGCTAGACGGTACTGAAAACAAATCTAAGTTCGGTGCTAACGCAATCCTAGCTGTTTCTCTAGCGAACGCTAAAGCTGCTGCTGCGGCTAAAGGCATGCCTCTATACGAGCACATTGCAGAACTAAACGGTACTGCTGGTCAATTCTCTATGCCTCTACCTATGATGAACATCATCAACGGTGGTGAGCACGCAGACAACAACGTTGACATCCAAGAGTTCATGATCCAACCAGTTGGTGCTAAGACTCTTAAAGAAGGTCTACGTATCGGTGCTGAAGTATTCCACAACCTAGCTAAAGTTCTTAAGTCTAAAGGCTACAGCACTGCAGTTGGTGACGAAGGTGGTTTCGCTCCTAACCTTAAGTCTAACGCTGAAGCTCTAGAAGTTATCGCAGAAGCTGTTGCTGCTGCAGGTTACGAACTAGGTAAAGACGTAACTCTAGCTATGGACTGTGCTGCATCTGAGTTCTTCGACAAAGAAGCTGGCATCTACAACATGAAAGGCGAAGGTAAAACGTTCTCTTCTGAAGAGTTCAACCACTACCTAGCTGAGCTAGCTAACCAATTCCCAATCGTTTCTATCGAAGACGGTCTAGACGAGTCTGATTGGGCTGGCTTCAAGCACCAAACTGAACTACTAGGTGACAAGCTTCAACTAGTAGGTGACGATCTATTCGTTACTAACACTAAGATCCTTGCTGAAGGTATCGAGAAAGGCGTAGCTAACTCTATCCTTATCAAGTTCAACCAAATCGGTTCTCTAACTGAGACTCTAGCTGCAATCAAGATGGCTAAAGACGCAGGTTACACAGCTGTAATCTCTCACCGTTCTGGCGAAACTGAAGATGCAACTATCGCTGACCTAGCGGTAGGTACAGCTGCAGGTCAAATCAAGACTGGTTCTATGAGCCGTTCTGACCGTGTTGCTAAGTA
>NZ_AEVT01000119.1 GCF_000189275.1 Vibrio sinaloensis DSM 21326
AAAAGCGATAGGCACCAACTCAGTTGCCCTTGGCTCGGGCTCTGTCGCCCAGGAAGACAATTCCGTCGCCGTGGGTAACAGCACCACTCAGCGGCAGATCACCTACGTTGCTAAAGGCGACATCAATTCCACCAGTACCGATGCCGTTACAGGTGCGCAAATTTATTCTTTAAGTCAATCCGTCGCCGATCGACTCGGCGGAGGGGCTTCCGTTAATTCTGATGGTACAGTGAATGCGCCCCTCTACGAGGTAGGCACAGGCATCTACAATAACGTAGGCAGTGCATTAAGCGCACTTAACACTTCTATCACTAACACAGAGGCCTCTGTCGCAGGATTAGCCGAAGACGCGCTGTTGTGGGATGACAGCACCAGCGCCTTTAGCGCTAGCCACACGGGAAACGCCAGCAAAATCACCAATCT
>NZ_AEVT01000118.1 GCF_000189275.1 Vibrio sinaloensis DSM 21326
GAGGTGTTTGGGTCCCTTACGCTGAAACAAAAGCCGTGATTGGGCGCAGCACGGGTAACGGGGTTAGCTGGATGGCCTCTGGTCCATTCAGTGGCTGTGAGATGGCGGTAGGGGTCGATAAGAATGTTGACCGAGTGTTTGTTGCTCATATTGCCAAACAGCGCGGCTCGACAGCGCCAGCTGATTACCGCAAGTTTCGTGTAGCTTCTAAGGCGAGCGAGTTTTATTGGAATCGTATTCCTATGCCATTTGAAGATCGTTTTTCGTGTGCGTATGTGTTTGTTATCTGTTCGCCAAACGGCATTGTGTCAATGAACTCATTAGAGGTGGAAGTGACCGCGATGGGGGGCAGTAATGGTCGGGTGATTTCAGTGCGAACGTTCAAGTAACGTTTTTGAATAGAAAAGGGCAGATGAATTTATCTGCCCTTTATTGTTTCTATTTCAGTTATTTAGAGATGCTTAGCAAGGTTCCTGACTTACACTTAAATGAGTAGTACTTGCGGCTCTCATTGAATTTACCTAGGCCTTCACCATCACAGTAGTCAATATTGATGTCACGCATAGTCTCTAGCGTATCTTCGCTAGTTAAAGCGAACTTAGAGCCATCAGAACACACAATACGAACTCGACCATCGTCGCTTACAGAGTAGATATCAACTTCTGTGTTACAAAGCTCAAATGAGGCTTCGCGGAAGTTGTCTTGCTTTGTGTTTGAAGCACAGCCTACTGATAGCGCGGCGAGGGCAATTGCTGCTAATCCCAATTTTTTCATAATAGATCCTTGGAAACGTTACCTTATTTCAGGTTTGTAATGGTTGTTGAGTAAGCCTATAGAAGAGTGCTGTCTCATTCAAGATTCTATAACAAAAAGGGCTGACTTATGCAGTCAGCCCTTAAATTAGATGAATAGTCGTTAACTAGCTAACTTCTACACCTTGTGCTTGAAGGTCTGCGTGGTACGAAGAGCGTACGAATGGACCACATGCAGCATGCGTGAAGCCAAGATCCAGTGCAATTTCTTTCAATTCGTCGAATTCTGAAGGTGGCACGTAACGCTCTACCGGTAGGTGGTGGCGACTCGGTGCTAGGTATTGACCGAGCGTCAGCATAGTTACACCGTGCTCGCGGAGATCTTTTAATACTTGAATGATCTCTTCTTTCGTCTCGCCCAGTCCCATCATAATGCCTGACTTAGTTGGGATGTCTGGGTGCTGATCTTTGAATTTCTTCAATAGATCAAGCGACCATTTGTAGTTCGCGCCCGGACGAGCTTTACGGTATAGACGTGGTGCTGTTTCTAAGTTGTGGTTGAAGACATCTGGCGGATTGTCTTTCAACAGCTCAAGTGCCACATCCATACGACCACGGAAATCTGGGACGAGAGTTTCAATCTTAATGTGTGGGTTAAGCGCGCGGATCTCGCGGTTACAGTCGGCAAAGTGTTGCGCGCCGCCATCACGAAGGTCATCGCGGTCAACTGAAGTGATCACCACATATTTAAGCTTCATGTCTTGGATTGTTTTGGCCAGTTTCTTTGGCTCATCGGCTTCTGGCGTCAATGGACGACCATGGGCAACATCACAGAATGGGCAACGACGGGTACAGATAGCACCAAGGATCATAAAGGTTGCGGTACCGTGGTTAAAACACTCAGCAAGGTTAGGGCATGAGGCTTCCTCACAAACTGAGTGCAGATTGTTTTTACGCATTGCTGATTTGATATCTTGAATACGTTGACTATCTGCTGGCAGTTTGATCTTCATCCAGTCAGGTTTACGCAGAACTTCTTTCTGCTCGGTAGGCATATTTTTTACAGGAATCAATGCCATCTTGTCAGCGTCACGGTACTTGACGCCTTTTTCCATTTGGATTGGTTTACTCATGCTTCTTTTGCTTCTCTTTACTTCTTATCGTACAGAAGGAGCTTCTGTGCTGAATTCAACTTGCTCATATCCAAGCAAAGTGACAAGTTGTTCGACTAAGGTCTTTTCAACCTGTTCCAGATCTTCTGGTCCGCCTAGTTGGCTCACCTGAACCATTTCCATTCCAGCGTAGCCACATGGGTTAATACGTTGGAATGGGCTAAGATCCATATTCACATTTAATGCTAGTCCATGAAATGAACAACCCTTGCGGATTCGTAGCCCTAATGAGCAGATTTTCTTACCGTCAACGTAGACCCCAGGGGCATCTGGTCGAGCGGCAGAATCAATATTGTATTGTTTTAGGGTGTTGATCACGAGGTTCTCGATGTGAGTAACCAGATCTCGCACACCTAATTTTTTACGACGAAGGTTAATTAGGAAATACGCCACCAGTTGACCAGGACCGTGATAGGTGACTTGACCACCTCGATCACTTTGTACCACTGGGATATCCCCTGTATTCAGTAGATGTTCGGCTTTACCTGCTTGCCCTTGAGTGAAGACTGGGTTGTGCTCAACAAGCCAAACTTCGTCACGGGTTTCTTCTGTTCGAGTATCAGTAAAGTCATGCATGGCTTGCCAGATGGGCTGGTAATCTTGCCGACCTAGATACTTGACTACAAGCTGGTTTTGCATTGCCGATCCTATCGTCGATTCATAAAGTTGTCAGATTATAAACTGGATCGGCAGAATCAACTATATACCAGTAACACATTTTTAACCCTAGAGATTCCGCAGGATTATTATCTAGTTGATATCTAAAAAGAAAGCAGCTTTCGCTGCTTTCAAAAAAAATTGAATAACTCAAAAAATATTATAGAACCATGCGCACAATATCAATTTCGCCCAGTTCTTTGTACAGCGTTTCAACCTGTTCGATTGATGTCGCGGTAATGTTCACTGACACTGAGTGGTAGTTGCCTTTTGCACTTGGTTTTACAACTGGGCTGTAATCACCTGGAGCATGGCGTTGAATGACTTCAAGAACCTTTTCTGGCAGTTCTGGTTTAGCATAACCCATCACCTTGTAGGTGAATGAGCATGGGAACTCAAGCAGGTCTTTCAGCTTTGCGTCTGAGTTAATAGTCAGCATAGGAAACTCCAAGTTGAACTGTATTTTTAGCAGCGCCGAATAGTACTGCTAATAACGTTAAATCTCAATACACCAGCTTTCATGCTGATGTGATAAAAAAAGCCGCTGTAAGCGGCTTTTTCGATGAATTCGTTAGGAATTATAGGAAGCTGTTGAACAGCATCACAATGTAATCCCATAGACGACTAAACAGACTACCTTCTTCTACGTCTTCTAGAGCAAGAAGTGGGTATTCAGCAACATCTTCGCCTTCTAGTTGATAGTATAGCTTACCAACTACTTCACCTTTACTAATTGGGGCTTCTAGCTCTTTTTCAAGTACGAAGCTTGCTTTTAGGTTTTTCGCCTGACCGCGCGGTAAGGTGACATACGTATCTTGATCTAAGCCAAGCGCAACCGTATCTTTGTCGCCCATCCAGATTTTCTCTTCGACAAACGTTTCACCTGCTTTATGCGGTGCCACGGTCTCGAAGAAGCGGAAGCCGTAACTTAGGAGTTTTTTACTCTCAGATTTACGTGCATTGGCACTCTTGGTTCCCATAACCACAGCAACAAGGCGCATTTTACCTTCAGTTGCTGAGCTAACTAAGCTGTAACCAGCATTACTTGTGTGGCCTGTTTTAATGCCATCGACATTCATGCTTTTATCCCACAGTAAGCCGTTACGGTTGTACTGAGTGATGCCGTTGTAAGTGAACTTTTTGTCCGAGTAGATACGGTACTCATCTGGCACGTCACGAATTAACGCGCTGCCAAGCAGTGCCATATCATAAGGCGTTGAGTAAAGATTTGGGTTATCCAAACCGTGAACGTTGGCAAAGTGAGTGTCTTTCATGCCAATGGTGTTCGCCCAAGCGTTCATCAAGTCAACAAACGCGTCTTCAGAACCGGCAATGTGTTCTGCCATTGCTACACACGCATCATTACCAGACTGAATGATGATACCGCGGTTAAGGTCTTCAACTTTAACGGTTGTACCAACTTCGATGAACATCTTAGAGGAATCTGGGAAGTTTTTTGCCCAAGCATTTTTACTGATGGTAACGTCATCTTGCAATGAGATGTTACCGCGCTCTAGCTCTTGACCAATGACGTAACTGGTCATCATCTTAGTCAAACTTGCAGGAGAGAGCTTAGTGTTCATCTCTTTTTGCGCTAAGACTTTGCCTGAATGATAGTCCAAGAGTACGTAGCCTTTTGCGGCAATCTGAGGGGCATCAGGAACAACAATAGGTGTCGCGAAAGCAGTTGTTGCGAACGTTGCAGAAAGAGCAACTGTGGACGCAAACACGGATTTGATTAGTGTTGTTTTTTTCATATTGACTACTGATTTATCTTTAACTGTTGGTATTTTAACAGAATCACTCTTCCAAGCTAGTGTCGAATCAATAGCTTGGAGGACTCACTCTATAAGGATTTAATAAAAGCACTCGGATAACCAAGTGATTTCACTTGTTCTAAGGTTTTTTGAGTTTGCATGTAGTCGTCAAAAGGTCCTAGAAACACTCGATGGACATTGTTTTCAGACTCAGAATAACTCTTTACCGTTAGCTTTTGACCCAGATCAGTGGCTAAAGTTCGCACGCGTTCAGGGTGTTTGGAAGAGGCGACTTGAACAACGAACTTTGGTAATGCATCTTTTTTATGTGCTTCGGTTGGTTTCTCTACCGTCAGCACGCGAATAGAGACGTTTGCTGTCCCTGTTCGAACCACATCCAGCTTAGTGGCTGCGGCATAACTTAAGTCGATCACTCGGCCTGGATGGAAAGGGCCGCGATCGTTCACTCTGACAATCGCTTTACGGCCATTGTCTTTGTTTGTTACTTCAACATAACTTGGCAGTGGTAAGGTTTTATGCGCAGCAGACATGGAGTACATGTCATACACCTCGCCGTTAGAGGTTAAGTGACCATGAAACTTTTTGCCATACCAAGAGGCTTGACCTTGCTCTGTAAATCCTTTTGCATCCTTGACGATTTTGTAATCGGCGCCACGTAGCGTGTAGTCTTTATTGCCACCCAAGCTGTATGGCTCGTACTGAGGAACAACGTCTTCAATGTGCTCAACAGAAATAGGTTTTTCTGGTGCCACATCATCATCAATGGAGTAGCGTTTCGATGGGGCTGAAGAGCACCCTGCGAGTAGCATGCCAGTGCATGCTAAAGCTAGAAGCGATTTATTATTCATTTAGGTTGCCTTAGAAAACGCTTTTCTGTGGGTATGAATCGACATCAAAATGCCAAAACCAGCCATCAAGGTGACCATAGAAGTCCCTCCATAACTGATTAAAGGTAGTGGTACCCCCACAACAGGAAGAATGCCACTCACCATGCCAATGTTTACAAATACGTAAACGAAGAAACTTAAAACAATGCTGCCAGCCATCATACGACCAAAGGCGGTTTGCGCTTTACTGGCCAGGTAAAGTCCTCGACCAATGATGTACAAATAAATCGAGAGCAAACCGAGAATACCAATTAAGCCCCATTCTTCGGCAATGACCGCAAAAATAAAGTCAGTGTGACGCTCAGGCAGAAACTCTAATTGAGATTGAGTGCCTTGCAGCCAACCTTTACCAGAGATACCGCCAGAACCAATTGCAATTTTACTTTGGATAATATGGTAACCGGCACCAAGCGGATCAGACTCAGGGTTAAATAGAGTCCGCACCCGAACCTTCTGATACTCGCGCATCAAGAAGAACCAGAGGATAGGCAAGAAGCCTCCTAAACCACAGGCTGCAGCAAAGATGATTTTCCAACTGATGCCCGCTAAGAAAATCACGAAAATTCCCGATGCTGCGATCAAGATTGAAGTGCCTAAGTCGGGCTGCTTAGCAATCAGTATGGTTGGGACGAACACCATCACCAGTGACATCACCAAAGTCTGAAAGGTTGGCGGCAGTGCGCGTTTACCGATATATCTCGCGACCATTAACGGTACCGCAAGTTTGAGCAGTTCTGACGGTTGGAAACGAACAAACCCTAGGTTGAGCCAACGCTGCGCACCTTTAGACGCCTCGCCAAAAAACAACACACCGAGCAGGAGAGCGACTCCGACAACAAACATGAGTGGAGCCAAAGACTCATAGGTACGTGGTGGAATTTGCGCCAATATCAGCATCACACCAAGTGATAATCCCATACGCATTGCTTGGCGATCCATCATCGCTAAACTTTGTCCGCTAGCACTGTACATCACCACAAGGCCAAAGCCCATCAAGACCAAAATGCCTAACAAGAGGGGCAGGTCAAGGTGGAAGCGTTCAAACAGAGCGCGGTTTTCGCCTGTTGCTGGATTCAAATCCATTATTCTTCTTCCTCTTTCTGTTCAACGAGGTAGTGGTCGAAGATTTGTCTAACGACTGGACCGCCTTGTGAAGAGCCGCCACCTGCATTTTCGAGAACCATAGTGACAATCAACTTAGGATCGTCGATGGGGGCGAAACCGGTGAATAGGGCATGGTCGCGCAGGTGCTCGGCGATTTCATCCGCGTTGTACTCTTCATCTTCGCCTAAGCCAAATACCTGAGCCGTCCCAGATTTACCAGCACTGACGTATTCGGTGTTATAGAAAGCACGTCGCGCGGTTCCTTTTTTACCGTGGTTAACCAGACGCATCCCTTCAGTGGCCAGATCCCAATATCGTTTCGGTACACCCGTAATCGGTGGATAGGTTTCGATATCTGACAATTGCTGAGTCTCGAATAAATTACCGTTGTCTATTGTGGCACGAAGCAGATGCGGTGCCACTACTTCACCATGCTTGACTAACACGGAAGTCGCCTTAGCAATTTGCATCGGCGTTGCCGTCCAATAGCCTTGACCGATACCAACAGGAATCGTATCCCCTTGATACCAAGGTGTGCGGTGACGGGCCATTTTCCAGTCACGAGTTGGCATATTGGCTTTGCTCTCTTCGTAGATATCGATGCCAGTATAATCACCAAAGCCAAACATCATCATCCAGCGAGAGATTCGATCGATACCCATATCGTAGGCGACTTGATAGAAGAAGGTATCCACCGACTCTTCAATCGATTTCACGATATCGACTTTGCCGTGCCCCCAGCGCAACCAATCGCGGAAAGGCTTCGTTTTCGAATTAGGGATCTTCCAGTAACCCGGGTCATTTCGTGTCGTGTAAGGGGTAATGACGCCTTCTTGTAATGCTGCGACGGCCATAAAGGGTTTGATGGTCGATGCTGGTGGGTAAATACCCAAGGTAGCTCGGTTGACGAGTGGACGATTCTTGTCATTTAACAGTGCTCGATAGGCTTTGCCAGAAATACCATGTACAAAGGCGTTCGGGTCGTAACTTGGGCTGGAAACCATCGCCAGTACCCCGTTATCTTCGGGATCGAGTATCACAATGCTGCCGCGACGACTATTGATCAGCTCATGTGCGTAGAGCTGTAAATCGATATCTAAGTTTAAAACGATATCTTTACCGGGAACGGGAGGGACATACTTCAAGGTACGTATGATTCGACCGCGACTGTTTACCTCAACTTCTTGGTACCCAGCGGTTCCGTGCAACATGTCCTCATAGTAGCGCTCGATACCTAGCTTACCGATATCGCGGGTTGCTTGGTAGTTAGCGTCTTTCTCTTCGCGTATCAAACGTTGCATATCGCGATCATTGATACGTGAGACATAACCGATAACGTGAGTCAGCACTTCGCCATACGGGTAATGACGTTTCAAAGCGGCATTCACTGATACACCAGGAAACTTGTGCTGGTTGACTGAGAACTTGGCGACTTGCTCTGGAGTGAGTTGGGTCAGAATAGGGACCGATTTGAAGCGTCGTGTTTGGCGGCGCTCGCGATTAAATCGTTCAACCTGTTCAGGTGTGATGGCTAAGACCTTTTGCAAACTCGCAATGGTCTCATCCATATTCTTAATTTTTTCTGGGGTAATCTCTAAGCTGAAAACTGGGCGGTTTTCGGCCAATAGGTTGCCGTTACGGTCGTAAATCAGCCCGCGGTTTGGAGCGATGGGGACGACTTTGATGCGGTTATCGTTTGAGCGGGTTTTATAGTCTTGGAACTGGTTGACCTGGATGTTATACAGGTTAGTGACCAGAAGACCCATCATGATAACGATGCCCATAAAAGCGACAATAGCACGACTCTTAAACAGTCGTGCTTCTTCTTGATAGTCCCTTATTTGGGAGCGCTTCCGTAACATGAATCGATTATTCTCGGTGGTAAGGGTGGTTCGCTGTGATGCTCCACGCTCGATATAAACTTTCCGCCATCACGATACGGACTAAAGGGTGGGGAAGCGTTAAAGCTGACAGTGACCAACTTTGATCTGCTGCGGCTTTGCACGCTGGCGCCAGTCCTTCCGGACCGCCAATTAAAATGGACACGTCACGAGCATCGAGCTTCCAGTTTTCTAGCTGCTGTGCAAGTTGCGGGGTGTCCCACTTTTTCCCTGGAATATCAAGCGTAACAATTCGATTGCCTTTTGGCACGGCTGCCAACATGGCTTCGCCTTCTTTTTGCAGAATTCTTGCAATGTCGGCGTTTTTACCACGCTTTCCTGCTGGAATTTCAATCAACTCAAGCGGCATGTCGTGTGGGAAGCGGCGGCGATACTCTTGAAAACCTTCCTCGACCCATTTGGGCATTTTGGTACCCACGGCAATCAATTGTAACTTCATTATTTAGCCCCAAAGCTTCTCAAGTTGGTACAGCTCGCGTTGCTCTTCTTGCATTACGTGGATCATGGTTGTACCCATATCCAGTACCACCCATTCGCCTTCATTTTCGCCCTCGATGCCTAGTGGTTCTATACCTGCTAGTTTCGACTCTCTCGCGACATGATCAGCGATTGAAGCGACATGGCGTTTAGATGTGCCTGTGCAAACAATCATGTAATCCGTAATGCTGGATTTACCTTGAACGTCGATGGTTTTGATATCTTGCGCTTTCATATCATCGACTTTATCGATCAAGAAATTGTTCAGTTCTTCAAGTTGCAAGGTATTGTCCTCGTTGATTCTATTTAGTTCACCGTTGGGCGGCAGGCCCAAAAAGCGGCGCAGTATATCACGCTTTTTACAGCTTCACTTGAGGCAGGCACATTTGCGCGCTCAACTGATGTAATAATGGCCAGCTGGATTGATCGTACTGAGTTTTAGTCAGGATCTCTATTTTTGCGAGTAGTTGTAGGAGCTGGCTAACTTTACTGATAGAGAGACGGCTCAGTGCTGCCGAATATAACGGTCTCTTGGATTGCCAAACTCGATACGCTTCGAACACTCGGTTCATCGGCTCTGTTTGCATCATTTGCAACATAGCAAGCAACTGCGACAGCTCTTTTTGCACGGTACGAGCTAAAATCACTACCTCGACTCCCTCAGCTTCGAGCTGGCGCATAATTCGCTGAGAGCGGTTTGCCTTACCTGCAAGTAGGGCGTCAATCCAGTGAAAGGCGGTGAAGTGATTGTGACGACTCAAGGACTCCTCAAGGCGAATCAAGTTTAATTCACCATCAGGATAAAGAAGCGCCAGTTTTTCTAAACTTTGTACTAAGGCAAATAGGTTGCCTTCGTGCCATTGAGCCAGCATCTGAACGGCTTCAGGGTCCGGTTTGAGATTTAATGCTCGGCAACGGGTTTGAACAAACTGAGGTAAGCGCTGAATATCAGGTGATAGGCAATTGACCCAACAGCCTTGAGAGGCCAGAGCTTTAAACCATTTCGCATTTTCTTGCGCCTTGGTGAGTTTACTGCCAATCACGACCAGAATGACGTCGCTATGAAGCATCCCTGATAGCGCAAGTAGCTCTTTGGCAATGGCTGCGTTGACGCCTGATTCCGGTAACTCCAGCTCTATCAATTGGCGGGCGGAAAATAGGCTCATCGCTTGACAGCAGTCGTAGACGACATTCCAATCGAATGAGGCATCAATGGCGAAGCGGTGACGCTCTTCAAACCCTTGGGCTAAGGCGGCTTGTTGAATGGCTTGACGAGACTCTTGAAGTAGCAGTGGTTCACTGCCAAAAATAAGGTAGTTCGGGTGGAGCTGTTTTGTCAGTTGCTCCCCCAATCGATCAGCAAAAACGCGCATCTTTGCCTCTACTGCACAGCAGAGTCAGTGACTTGGGTTTTCACTTGGTACTGGGTTTCGTTACCAGTTACCGAAGGTTGCATGACGTCCTCTTCGGTATCAAATTCGTTGTGTTCAATATCGGCCTTCAATCGCGCCATCTGACGCACAATTTGCGTTGCCGCAAGCTTGCGCATTTCGTCTTCAATCATGTCGCGTTCAACCGATTTTGCGAGCGCGCTGAGTGGGTTGTCCAAGTAGCTGCGTGTCACGCTAGTTGAGTATGTTTTTGAGCCAAGTTCTGGCACTGTTACTCGGTATGAAGCATAGAGGGTAATTTCAATTTCTGCTGCACGTGTGTTTTGATACAAAGATAGGGTACGTTCACCAATACTCTCACTTTCCAAATGCAAGTTTGGTACATCTGCGGCAGGAGTTACGATTTTAACTTCACTCAGGCGTAACTGGCCTTTCATCATACGAGTAAAGGTACTGTATGAGTCGTAACTGGTTAGCGATAAAGTATTCAGTTCGTCTGGGATAGAGTAATCGCCGCGTAAATGAAATCCACACCCAGCCAATAGGCTGGTCATCAGTAGAGCTGAAGTGAGTTTAATCGCGGAAAATGAAAACAGTCGTGATTCTCGACGAAACATAAATAAATGGCTCTCAGTTTAGGGGTACTTATCTTAGGGTTTTCGCTTCGGCCATAGACGAGAAAAACCTTAAGATAAATAAAGCAGGGCAACATGTTACCCTGCTTAGGACTAAATATTTTGCAATTAGTTCGCTACGATATTCAGAAGTTTACCTGGTACGTAGATAACTTTGCGTACCGTTTTACCTTCTGTGAACTTAGTAACGTTCTCATCGTTTAGACCAAGCGCTTCAATATCTTCTTTCGAGATATCCGCTGGTACGGTTAGCTTCGCACGTAGCTTACCGTTAACCTGAACGATGATCAGCTTCTCATCTTCAACAAGCGCTTTTTCATCAAACGTTGGCCATGCCGCGTTGTCGATGTCAGCTTCGCCAAGACCCGCCCACATTTCGTAAGAGATGTGCGGAGTGATTGGGTAAAGCATTGCAACCACAGCTTTTAGTGCTTCATCAAGGATTGCACGATCTTGCGCAGACTCTTGAGGAGCTTTCGCTAGCTTGTTCATCAGCTCCATGATTGCTGCGATTGCCGTGTTGAACGTTTGACGACGAGCGATATCGTCAGTCACTTTGGCGATAGTCTTGTGAACGTCGCGACGAAGTGCTTTTTGATCGCTAGACAATGCAGATGCATCAACCGCTTCTGCCGCGCCTTTCGATGCGTGTTCGTTAACCAGTTTCCAAACACGTTTTAGGAAGCGGTTAGCCCCCTCTACGCCAGACTCTTGCCACTCAAGCGTCATGTCTGCAGGTGATGCAAACATCATAAATAGACGTACTGTGTCAGCACCGTACTTATCTACCATTTCTTGTGGGTCGATACCGTTGTTCTTCGACTTAGACATTTTGATCATGCCTGAGTGTGTTACGTCACGGCCTGCGTTGTCTTTCGCAGAAGTGATGCGGCCTTTACCGTCACGCTCTACAGCAACGTCAGTTGGAGCAACCCACTCTTTACCGCCTTTGTCGTTCTCGAAGTAGAACGCATCTGCTAGCACCATGCCTTGACACAGTAGTTGCTTGAACGGCTCGTCAGAAGTTACGTAGCCCGCATCACGTAGCAGTTTGTGGAAGAAGCGCGAGTACAATAGGTGCATACAAGCATGCTCGATACCACCGATGTACTGGTCTACTGGTAGCCAGTAGTTGGCTTTTTCTGGATCTAGAATGTCGTCTGCTTGTGGGCTGCAGTAACGTGCGTAGTACCAAGAAGACTCCATGAAGGTGTCGAAGGTATCTGTCTCACGTAGAGCAGGTTCGCCGTTAAAGGTAGTCTTTGCCCACTCTTTGTCAGCTTTGATTGGGCTCGTTACGCCATCCATTACCACGTCTTCAGGAAGAATCACTGGTAGTTGGTCAGCGGGTACTGGGTGAACTTCACCATCTTCTGTGGTTACCATTGGGATTGGTGCGCCCCAGTAACGTTGACGAGATACACCCCAGTCACGTAGACGGAAGTTTACAGTTTTAGTGCCTTTGCCTTCTGCTTCAAGTTTTGCTGCGATTGCATCAAATGCCGCTTGGAATTCAAGGCCGTCGAACTCACCTGAGTCGAACAGTACGCCTTTCTCGGTGTATGCTTCTTCAGCTATGTTTAGCTCGCTACCGTCAACTGGCTTGATAACAGGCACGATGTCTAGGCCGTATTTAGTTGCGAACTCGTAGTCACGTTGGTCGTGCGCAGGTACGGCCATTACAGCGCCTGTACCATAGTCCATCAGTACGAAGTTAGCCACGTATACTGGTACTTCACGGCCGTTCAATGGGTGAATAGCAGTAAGGCCAGTCGCCATACCTTTCTTCTCCATTGTCGCAAGCTCAGCTTCTGCAACTTTGTTGTTCTTACACTCGTCGATGAAGGCTGCGAGCTCAGGGTTGTTCTCTGCAGCGACTGCCGCTAGAGGGTGACCTGCTGCGATCCCCACGTAAGTGACACCCATTAGTGTGTCTGGACGTGTTGTGTAAACTTCTAGGTCTTGTTGACCCTTAACTTCAAACTTAAGCTCAACACCTTCAGAGCGACCGATCCAGTTGCGCTGCATGGTCTTAACCATTTCAGGCCAACCGTCTAGGTTATCTAGGTCGTCTAGTAGCTCTTGAGCGTATTCAGTGATCTTGATGAACCACTGAGGAATTTCTTTTTGCTCTACAGGCGTGTCACAACGCCAGCAACAGCCGTCTTCAACCTGCTCGTTTGCAAGAACAGTTTGGTCGTTTGGACACCAGTTAACAGAAGAAGTCTTCTTGTACACTAGGCCTTTGTTGTAAAGCTTAGTGAAGAACTCTTGCTCCCAACGGTAGTACTCAGGAGTACACGTTGCGAATTCACGGTTCCAGTCGTAACCAAAGCCTAGCAGCTTAAGTTGGTTCTTCATGTACTCAATGTTTTCGTAAGTCCATGGTGCTGGTGCTGTGTTGTTTTTTACCGCTGCGTTTTCTGCAGGTAGGCCAAACGCATCCCAACCGATTGGTTGCATTACGTTTTTACCTTGCAGGCGTTGGAAACGAGAGACTACATCACCGATAGTGTAGTTACGCACGTGACCCATGTGCAGTCGGCCACTTGGGTAAGGGAACATAGATAGACAGTAGAATTTTTCTTTGTTTGGGTCTTCACTTACAACAAAGGTCTTGTTGTTGTCCCAGTGCTGTTGAACTTTCTGTTCAATATCTTGCGGGTTGTATTGTTCTTGCATCGATGATGTCCGGTTATCTTGGAATTTGTGAGTTCGGTTAGAACAGACTTAAATAGATCGTCATAGAATACCTAAAGGAGCGGGGCACAACAATAGCCAATACCCACTCAAATCACCTAAAGATGGAGATGTTTATTGCCTTTTTGGGGCTTTAGAATGCGCATCAGTGAATCGAAAGGAGGTTAGCGATGCCAAAACGCAAAGCAGGTTATGAGGAGATGTTTGAGGATGTGGTTGAAGCACTCAAACACAGTCCTGATGAAGTCAACCACGTTTTTGAAACCTCTGGCAAGGTCGTTGATGCTGCCAATGATATGACCAAGGATGAGTTGGCGCTTGTCTCTGCTTATGTTAAGTCAGATCTCAAAGAGTTCGCCGACAACTATGAAGATTCGAAAAGTGGTCCCTTTTACTTAATGATTGCCGATTCCATTTGGCAAGGCTTACTTGAGATTACTGACCGAACGAAAGTCGAGTGGGTTGAGTTGTTTGAAGACTTGGAGCATCAAGGCCTCTATCAAGCCGGGGAGGTGATAGGTCTCGGCGTGTTGGTGTGTGATGACTGCGGGCATAAGACAGAATATAACCACCCAACTATCATTATCCCGTGCACTAAATGTGGCTGCAAAGGTTTTAGCCGACAAGCGTTAAAGCCCTAAAGCTAGGCTAGCGGACTGAAATAGGAGCGGGCTCAGTGTATGAGTACGCTCCATATAGACTCCTCATGTGGTTGCAACGGCAACCATTAATCCATTCTATTTCTCCAGCCAAGCACCAAACTTAACACAACCCAAATGTAGAGCGGCCACGTGCCAAACTGGCGATACGGTGTTTGCCCATCCGTTGATGTTATCTCTGCTCTCAATACTGCCGTTTCGAATTGAGGGATTTGAGCAATAATATTACCGCGGTAATCAGTGACAGCCGTCACGCCATTATTGGTAGAGCGTACCACGGGTTTACCTAGCTCCAAGGCTCGCATACGAGCGATTTCCATGTGCTGTAGAGGGCCTATCGAACTGCCAAACCAAGCATCGTTTGAAAGCGTAAGGATAAAGTCGGTGTCCGGCGTCACATTCTGGCGAACTTGCTCATTGAAGATGATTTCGTAGCACAGTGCCGGCGCCATATGCTTGCCATTAGCATCGATGTTCGGCTGGACAAAGTCCCCGCGACTGAATGAAGACATCGGTAAATTAAAGAAAGGGGCAAGTGGTCTTAGAATCGTTTCAAACGGGACAAACTCACCAAACGGCAATAGGTGGTGCTTGTGATAGCGTTGTTCCATGTTGTAACTGTAATCACCGTAACCTGTTTCGCCTACCGTGAGAATACTATTGTAAAACTTACGGTCTTCTCCTTGATTCACGACGCCAGTGATTACGGCGCTGTGATTGAGCTTAGCCGCAGAATCTAGATTGCGTAGGAATGACGCAATTTCAAATTCAAAGGCAGGTATAGCGGCTTCCGGCCAGATGATAATGTCTGCATCCCAATTTTCGCGAGTAAGATCGGTGTACTTCATAATCGTTGGCCATCGTTCGCTCGGTAGCCATTTGAGCTCTTGCGCGATATTCCCCTGAATCAGTGCCAGTTTCGTGGTGCTATCTGGGTTTGGTGTTACCCAATGCTCTGCTTTTAAGCCAAATCCAGCTGAAAGAATGATGGCGGGAATTAATAACTGCATCCATTGACGATGCAATACGGCGTAACTGATGGCCCCGGCACTCAAAATAAGGAGAAAGGTGATAAGTTCCACTCCACCCAGGGGAGCGAAGTTCGCAAGCGGGCTCTCAATTTGGCTGTAACCGAGCCATAGCCATGGAAAACCCGTCATTACCCAGCCTCGAAGCCAGTCGGTTACCAGCCATAACACTGGGGCGATAAGCAGCAGACGAATACGGTTGGAGCGTGGAAAGAAGCGGTTTAGTGCCCATGCAAATAAAGCGCTGTAAATCGCTAGATAGCCAATCAACAACGTCATTAAGAAAACGCTGGCAATTTTAGGCATTCCGCCAAAGTTATCTATGCTGATATGGACCCAGCTAATACCTGTTGCGAACTGACCTACCCCCCAAGCATAACCAATCCACAGTGCTTGTTTAGCGCTCTGTTTTTCAATCAGCAGTAACAGCAGTACCGGGGAAAGGATAGCCAAGGGCCATAGTTGGTAAGGGGCAAAGGCTAGTGTGGTTATCGCGCCAACAAAAACGGCCGCAAGCGGCCGTTTTAGGCGATGAAAAAGAGGTTTTATCATCGTTATCTTTCTATATGTCCCAATAAAGGGAATAGCGTTACTCTTCTGCTGGTTGTGGAAGAGACTCTTCGTCTGGGATTGTCACTTGTAGCTGAAGTACTCGGCGGTTATCCGCAGAGGTTACTTTAAAGCTATATTGTTCAATCTCTACGACTTCACCTCGAGAAGGAAGGTGACCGAAAGCTGTCATGACCATGCCGCCAACCGTATCGACTTCATCATCGCTAAATGCAGTTCCGAAGGTGTCATTGAACTCTTCAATGGTCGTTAAAGCTTTAACAGCAAAGGTATGTTTGCTTAGTTTACGGATATCTAGTTCTTCTTCGTCGTCGAATTCATCTTCGATTTCACCAACGATTTCTTCCAGAATATCTTCAATTGTCACTAGGCCTGACACACCACCAAACTCATCAACAACGATAGACATGTGATAGCGTTCCTCACGGAACTCTTTAAGCAAGCGATCAACTCGCTTACTTTCAGGAACAACCACCGCAGGACGGATCACTTGTTCGATATCAAACGGCGCGCTTTGAGAGCCTAAATATTTAAGTAAGTCCTTCGCAAGCAGAATACCTTCCACATGGTCCTTGTCTTCACTGATCACTGGGTAACGCGAGTGCTGCGCATCTGTGATGAGATGAACCAAAGCGTCTAAATCGTCGCTACGGTCAACAGTAACCATTTGCGAGCGCGGGATCATAATGTCACGCACGCGCATTTCGGAGATCTCCATAACACCTTCGAGCATGTCGCGAGTGTCGTGGTCGATCAGGTCATTTTCCTCTGAGTCGCGGAATACTTCCACTAGCTCTTGGCGATCTTTGGGTTCACCTTGAAAAAGTTGACCTAGGCGTCCGAAGAAGGACTTTCTACTCGGACCTTCAGATTTTTCTTTCTTACCTTCTAGAGAAGAGGGCGAATTGTCTTCGTTCATTGTTTCTCATTTAAGTAACGCTATCAGATGTGTGATAGCACACATAAGCCTAGTATCTCGTACTTAGCTCTGTTTTTCTGCAAGATATGGGTCAAGAAACCCCATCTCCTGCATAATTTCTGTTTCGAGGGACTCCATCTCTTCCGCTTCATCATCCTCGATATGATCATAACCTAGCAGATGCAAGCTGCCATGTACAACCATATGCGCCCAATGTGCCATCAAGGGTTTTTGCTGTTCAATCGCTTCACGCTCAACCACTTGACGACAAATGATCAAGTCACCAAGCAGATCCATTTCAATGCCTGGAGGGGCTTCAAATGGGAAAGACAGCACATTAGTCGGTTTGTCCTTACCACGATAATCAAAGTTAAGTTGGTGGCTCTCTTGCTCATCAACCAAGCGAACTGTGACTTCAGCCTGTGGTTGGAACTTTGCAACCGCTGAGTTTAACCAGAGATGAATATCGTCAAAAGTCGGTAAGCCGCTTTCATCTTCGACCGCCAATTGCAGGTCCAGTTCAATACTCATGCTCAGTTACTCTCTTTTGCCGTTGTATTACTTACCGTTGCTGCCGCGTCAACTAGGGCCTGATTCGCTGCTTGCTGAGCTTCACGTTCTTCACGACGAATACGATCACGTTCTTTGCGCTCTTTCTGATCTTTCGCTTCCCACTTCTCATATGCATTAACGATGCGGGCAACCACAGGGTGGCGGACGACATCATCAGACTGGAAGAAGTTAAAGCTGATATCGTCGACTTCGCTTAATACTTCGATTGCATGACGTAGACCAGATTTGGCTCCGCGAGGTAAGTCGATCTGGGTGATATCACCAGTGATAACCGCACGTGAGTTAAAACCAATACGGGTTAGGAACATTTTCATTTGTTCCACGGTTGTATTCTGGCTTTCATCCAAAATAATGAAGGCATCATTTAACGTACGGCCACGCATGTAGGCGAGCGGCGCGACTTCGATAACGTTACGTTCGATAAGCTTTTCAACTTTTTCAAAGCCTAACATTTCGAACAATGCATCGTATAGTGGACGAAGGTATGGGTCGACTTTCTGGCTTAGATCACCAGGAAGGAAACCTAATTTCTCACCTGCTTCTACCGCTGGACGAGTTAGTAAAATACGGCGAATTTCTTGGCGTTCCAGCGCATCCACTGCCGCGGCTACGGCTAAATAAGTTTTACCTGTACCCGCTGGGCCGATACCAAATGAGATGTCATGAGTCACCATGTTCATCAGATACTGGCCTTGGTTTGGCGTGCGTGGCTTGATGACGCCTTTCTTCGTTTTGATGAACACTTCTTTTCCGTGTTCAATGCTCGACTCGGAGTCTTGCTCTAATACGCCAGTTTCTTTAATTGCTAAGTGAATTTCATCGGGTTCAACATCTGGGATGTTGCCACGCACCGGCGCTGTATTTACATAGAGGGTCTTGATGATTTCAAGCGCGGCTGCGGAGGTGTGAGGTTTACCTACGATGGTAAAAAAGTTGCCACGGTAGCTGATTTCAACGCCTAAACGTCGTTCGAGATGTTTGATGTTGTCATCGAAAGGACCGCAAAGACTAGCCAAACGGCGGTTATCTGAAGGTTCTAGATTGATTTCTAGGGTAACAATTTTATTGCTCAAAGTTGCCTCTCATTGTTTGTCACTCTAAAAAAGCCCGATTTAGACCGGGCTTTTAGTGACCTTATATACCTTTCTCTAAGATGGTATCAGAGTCGGGTAAATTCAAGCTAAATTCGAACTTAAGGTGTAAAGGTTGCTACACCTAGCTCATCTTCACGCTTGGTCTTTGCCATCATTTGCGTTGGAGAGATGACCGTTCGAAGGTCCATGTCTTTTTCGGTACGAACTAACTCGCCACGTAGTGAATTCGCGAATACATCAGTGATTTTCACGTCTACGAATTGGCCAATAAGGTCTGCGCTACCTTCGAAGTTAACCACGCGGTTGTTCTCTGTACGAGCACGAAGCTCCATTAGATTCTTTTTAGATGGTCCTTCAACCAGTACACGTTGCTCTGTACCTAACATGAGGCGCGAGTAACGCATCGCTTGTGCGTTGACGGTTTGCTGCAGTTCGTACAGGCGCTCTTTCTTCTCTTGCTCTGGAACATCACATGGGTAATCGGCAGCTGGAGTACCTGGACGAGGAGAGAAGATAAAGCTGAAGCTCATATCAAAATCAACGTCTTTAATGAGCTTCATTGTATCTTGGTGATCTTTCGCTGTTTCACCAGGGAAGCCAACGATAAAGTCAGAACTGATTTGGATATCAGGGCGCGCTTTACGTAGTTTACGAATGATCGACTTATACTCAATTGCTGTGTGAGGACGCTTCATCATTGTTAGGATACGGTCACTACCACTTTGTACTGGTAGGTGCAGGAAGCTCACTAGTTCAGGTGTATCTTCGTAAACTGCGATGATGTCGTCAGTAAACTCTAACGGGTGGCTCGTCGTGAAACGAATACGGTCGATGCCATCGATAGAAGCCACAAGGCGAAGCAGTTCCGCGAATGAACAGATATCCCCTTCGTGTGTTGGACCGCGGTAGGCGTTTACGTTTTGGCCTAATAGGTTTACTTCACGTACACCTTGATCTGCTAGCTGAGCGATTTCGAACAGTACGTCATCCATTGGACGGCTTACTTCTTCACCACGAGTGTACGGAACAACACAGTACGTACAGTACTTAGAACAGCCTTCCATGATTGAAACGAATGCCGTGGCACCTTCAGCGCGTGGCTCTGGTAGACGGTCAAATTTTTCGATCTCTGGGAAGGAGATGTCCATGATTGGCGCATCATCGTTTTGAGATTGTTTAATCATCTCTGGTAGGCGGTGCAAGGTTTGCGGGCCAAAGATTACGTCAACGAATGGTGCACGTTCACGAATATGATCACCTTCTTGAGTCGCTACACAGCCACCCACGCCGATAACCACGCCGTCTTTTTTATCTTTAAGCGTTTTCCAACGACCAAGCTGGTGGAATACTTTCTCCTGTGCTTTCTCACGGATAGAACAGGTATTGAGAAGTAATACATCTGCCTCTTCTGGATCTTCTGTCAATTCGTAGCCGTTAGCCGCGTTCAGTAGATCTGCCATTTTCGATGAATCGTATTCGTTCATCTGGCAGCCCCAGGTTTTAATTAGCAGTTTCTTACTCATTTTGTTCGCTCGATCGTTAGTTTAAATTAAGGGAGCAAATCGCCCAGTGTTACTTGAAGTCATCTATTTAATATCGCTTTTGATGACCCATTATTCTGCTCACATAGCAGAGAGCGGCGTATTGTACTGCTTTAAAAACCAACTGACTAGTGTTGGTTAAGAATCTATTCAAAGCGTTACCAAACAAGGGATTTGCCCATATCCGCGTTGAGGTTTTTGGTTACATTTTAGTAATGAAAACGTACAATAAAAAACAGTCAAATAATCAATATGATGAAGTACGAATTATGAGCAAGTTTGATGTTGCTGTGATCGGTGGTGGTATGGTCGGCGCTGCTGTCGCTGTTGGCTTTGCCAAACAAGGTAGACGTGTCGCGGTAGTGGAAGGGAAAGCACCTCAATCGTTTTCACCCGAGCAACCTCTGGATATTCGGGTTTCAGCGATCTCTGAACATTCGGTATCCATTCTTGAGCAACTAGGAGCTTGGCAAGCGACCGCTGATATGCGTGTTTGTCCTTATCGACGTTTGGAAACTTGGGAGCACCCAGAGTGCAGAACTCGTTTTCACTCTGATGTGCTTGAGATGGAACAGCTCGGTTTTATTGTTGAAAATAGACTGATACAGCTTGGGCTGTGGGATGCGATGACAAGCTACAACAATATTAGCCTGTTTTGCCCTGATACTTTGGAACATATTGATTTTACAGCAACGCCTAAAGTTTCGCTCTCCTCAGGAGTAGAGTTTGAAGTCGACTTAGTCGTTGGTGCTGATGGGGCGAATTCCAGAGTTCGCGAACTGGCCGGTATCGGGGTTACCGCGTGGGATTATCGACAGCATTGTATGTTAATTAATGTTGAAACGACGCTTCCGCAGCAAGATATTACTTGGCAGCAGTTCACTCCATCAGGACCACGTTCATTCTTGCCTCTTTCTTCTGTGCACCGAGATGGAGTCGAGGTGGGGCAGGGCTCTTTGGTATGGTATGACTCACCTAAACGAATCAAACAGCTATGTGCAATGACACCTGAGCAGCTCCGAGGTGAGATACTTACTCACTTCCCGGCAGAGTTGGGTGATATTACGGTATTGCAATATGGCTCTTTTCCGCTGACCCGACGCCACGCTCAACGATACGCTGCGCAACGTTGTGTACTGGTCGGTGATTCTGCTCATACAATTAACCCATTAGCCGGACAGGGCGTCAACCTTGGTTTTAAAGATGTAGCAGCGTTGCTTGAACTGACTGAGGGTGAAGCACGCTTGTCTGATGAAGTATTGAAGCGTTACGAACGTAAGCGTCGTCCAGATAACTTATTGATGCAGTCGGGAATGGACTTTTTCTACAAAGGGTTTAGCAACGACATTGCACCGCTTAAATTGGCTCGAAATGCCGCGTTGAAACTGGCCGAAAATGCCGGCCCACTGAAGACCCAAGTGTTAAAGTATGCCTTGGGGCTAAAATAGCTTTATCTTGAGGCAATAAAAAACGCAGCCAATGGCTGCGTTTTTTTGTGTTCTGCTAAGCGAAAATTACTTAGTTACACGTAGAACTGGAGTTTCACCAACAGTTACAGAACCAGCAAGCTTGTTCAGCTCTTTGATTTCGTCCATGTTAGAGATAACAACTGGTGTCAGAGTAGACTTCGCTTTCTCTTCTAGTAGAGCTAGATCGAATTCGATGATAGTGTCACCAGCTTTTACTGCTTGGCCTTCTTCAGCGATGCGCTTGAAGCCTTCACCTTTTAGCTCAACAGTGTCGATACCGAAGTGAACGAATAGTTCAACGCCATCGTCAGACTCAATAGAGAACGCGTGGTTAGTTTCGAAGATCTTACCGATAGTACCGTTTACAGGAGCTACCATCTTGTTGCCAGCAGGCTTGATAGCAATACCGTCACCAACGATTTTTTCAGCAAAAACAACATCTGGCACGTCTTCAATGTTTACGATCTCACCAGATAGAGGTGCGATGATTTCGATTGCACCCGCGTCAGCGCTGTCGTCAGATACTAGCTTCTTAAGTTTGTCAAACAGACCCATTGTGTCATGCTCCTAACGTTTTATTTAATTCTGTCGAATTATAGTATACCAATCTTTCGAGATAGACGACTTTTTTTACCGTCTATCCCATTGGAATTAGTTGATTATTGAGTTTTCTCAGCGATGAATTTTTCAACTACAGCTTCGATTTCTGCTGCTGTTGGTAGAGCAAGAGCTTCTTCAGCCATTGCTTTCACTTCTGCGAAGTTAGAGTTACGGATCACTTTCTTCACTTTAGGGATAGAGATACCGCTCATAGAGAACTCGTCTAGACCCATACCTAGAAGTAGAAGTGTTGCACGCTCATCACCTGCTAGTTCACCACACATACCAGTCCACTTACCTTCGGCGTGAGACGCGTCGATAACTTGCTTGATCACAGTAAGTACCGCTGGTGATAGTGGGTTGTATAGGTGAGAAATCATCTCGTTACCACGGTCAACCGCAAGTGTGTACTGAGTCAGGTCGTTGGTACCGATAGAGAAGAAAGAAACTTCCTTCGCTAGGTGGTGCGCGATAGCAGCGGCTGCTGGAGTCTCAACCATAACACCGATTTCGATGTTTTCGTCGAATGCATGACCTTCAGCGCGTAGTTCTGCTTTGTACTCTTCGATCGCTTTCTTCAGCTCACGGATTTCCTCTACAGAGATAATCATTGGGAACATGATACGTAGTTTGCCGTGTGCAGACGCACGTAGAATACCACGTAGCTGGTCACGTAGAATTTCGCGACGGTCTAAGCTGATACGTACTGCACGCCAGCCTAGGAATGGGTTCATCTCTTGAGGAAGATCCATGTAAGGCAGGTCTTTATCACCACCGATGTCCATCGTACGGATGATGACTGATTCGCCATTCATTGCTTCCGCAACTTCTTTGTACGCTTTGTACTGCTCTTCTTCAGTTGGTAGCGCGTCACGGTCCATAAATAGGAACTCAGTACGGTACAGGCCAACACCTTCACCACCATTGCGGAGGATGCCGTCACAGTCTTTAACAGTACCGATGTTACCGCACACTTCTACGCGGTGGCCGTCAGTGGTTTCTGCGTGCAGATCTTTTAGCTTAGCAAGTTCTTCTTTTTCAGCTAGGAAAGCGGCCTTAACTGCTTTTGCTTCTTCAAGCTCAGTTTCTGATGGGTTAACAACAATTTTGTTGTTCATTGCATCAAGAATCAGCATGTCGCCATTTTTCACTTGCTTAGTGATGTCGTTAGTACCAACGATCGCTGGAAGTTCAAGTGAACGAGCCATGATAGAAGTATGAGAAGTACGACCGCCGATGTCACAAGCAAAACCAAGCACGTAATCTAGGTTGATTTGCGCTGTTTCCGATGGCGTTAGGTCGTAAGCGACTAGGATAACTTCTTCATCTATGTCACTTAGAGAAACGATGTTGATGCCAAGAGCGTTTTTCACAAAACGAGTGCCGATATCACGGATATCTGTTGCACGCTCTTTTAGGTATTCATCGTCTAGAGATTCTAGAGCTGTTGCTTGCTCTTCGATTACGGTGTGAATCGCGTTGTCTGCAGACAGCTTGTCATTTTTGATAAGTGCTAGGATTTCTTCCTCTAGCTCTTCGTCTTCAAGAAGCATGATATGACCTTCAAAGATCGCTTCTTTCTCTTCACCGAAGGTTTCAAGTGCTTTCTGTTTGATTGTTTCTAGCTGAGCGGAAGATTTGTTACGAGCGTCGAAGAAACGCTGAACTTCAGCTTCAACTTGATCATCAGAAATAGTGTTAGTGTTTAGGACAATTTCATCTTCTTGAAGTAGTAGTGCTTTACCAATCGCAATACCAGGAGATGCTAGGATGCCTGAAATCATAGCCTTACCTTAAGTTGGTCAACTTTAAAACGGGAGAAAAAATGGGTGCGCTAACGATAATTTGTAGCTTAAATTTTGCTCTATTTCCAACAAAGCCATTTTGCTTTCACAAAATGGCTTTGAAAATAGAAGACCGGATTAGTGTAGTTGGTCCATTAGAGCAACAAGGTGGTCAACAGCTTGTTGAGCTTGTGGGCCCTCAGCTGAGATAGAAACTACTGTACCTTTTACTAGGCCTAGAGTTTGTAGCTTGAATAGGCTCTTAGCGCTAGCGCTTTTACCGTTAGAAGTCACAGTGATGTCCGCGTCGAATGCTTTAGCTTCTTTAACGAACTGTGCAGCTGGACGAGTGTGAAGACCATTTTCTGCAGTGATTTCTACTTGCTTCTCGTACATGTTATATACCCCAATTGATTTATATTTTGATAGTTTCTTAACCAAAACTAGCTTAACCGTAAATGTTATATTCTGCTAGGTGCACAACGTTCATTTCGTGTCAGAACTGATCTTGGTTGTAAATTTTTCATTAGTGACTCTAATCTATGTTCGATCTCACTAACGAGATAAATTCTTTATTAGCTTTTTTATTTTGAAGCTAAAAATAAAACTGCCCTGATATTACCAAAGGTGTGGCGAGGATCAACAAAAAAGCCCCTGAATGGGGCTTTTTTAAACGAAAAATTGATTTGACAACGTATTACTGTTGGTTTTCTTTCTCGGTAAAGATACCTGCAAACAGTGCTGTACTTAGGTAACGTTCACCTGAGCTTGGTAGTACAGTTACGATGGTTTTTCCTGCAAATTCAGGTAGTTCCGCTAGTCGGTTGGCTGCAACAACGGCTGCACCTGATGAGATGCCTGCAAGGATACCTTCCTCTTCCATTAGGCGACGAGCCATTGCAATCGCCTCGTCAGAAGTTACTGACTCAACTCGGTCTACAAGCTCCAAATCGAGGTTACCAGGGATGAAACCAGCACCGATACCTTGGATTTTGTGTGGCGCAGGTTGGATTTCGTCACCTGCAAGCGCCTGAGCAATCACTGGTGATTCTGCTGGCTCTACAGCAACAGAAACAATGTTTTTGCCTTTCTCACCCTTAATGTAGCGGCTTGTACCTGTAATCGTACCACCAGTACCGACACCTGCGACGAATACGTCTACTTCGCCGTCCGTTGCATCCCAAATCTCTGGGCCCGTTGTCTTCTCATGGATCTGAGGGTTTGCTGGGTTATTGAACTGTTGTAGAAGAAGGTACTTTTCAGGGTTACTTGCTACAATTTCTTCTGCTTTTGCGATAGCGCCTTTCATACCTTTTGCTGCTTCAGTTAGCTCAAGGTTTGCACCGAGTGCTTTAAGGAGTTTACGGCGCTCAAGGCTCATAGACTCAGGCATAGTGAGTGTTAGCTTATAACCACGAGCAGCAGCAACAAACGCTAGTGCTACACCTGTGTTACCACTGGTTGGTTCAACAAGCTCTACGCCTGGCTTAAGAGTTCCAGCCTTTTCCGCTTCCCAAATCATGTTGGCACCGATACGACATTTAACGCTGAAGCTTGGGTTACGAGCTTCCACTTTTGCTAGTACTTTACCGTTACTAACTTTATTTAGACGTACAAGAGGTGTGTTGCCAATCGTTTGAGAGTTATCTTCGTAGATTTTGCTCATGGTGTGATCCTTCATCTCAGTTTCAAGTCTGTTTCACAGCTGTGCTTCAAACAGACGCAGTTCTAGTGAATAAGTTTGTAGGATAGAGATTAGGCTAGGTTAAAAAACGAGAAAAGGATTAAATAGTTATATGATATGAAAGGGCGAAGTTTGATAACCGAGCGCTTCTTGTATTGTGCGGCGATTCATTACTTGATAAACCGGAACGTCTTTCGCTGTGAAAAACGCCCCTGTTGCTTATTCAGAATTGGAGGCAGTATAGCTAGCTCTTGTGCTGCTGCTTAAACTCGCTAACCCACATTGCAGTAGCGCCACAAACAGCAATAGGCATAACAAAAAGATTCAAAATTGGAATCGTAGTAAAGATGCTGACTAATGCGCCAAAGCTGTACGCTTTGCCTTGTTTTTGTTTCAAACTGTAACGCATGTCATTAAAGCTCACTTTGTGATTGTCGAATGGGTAATCACAATACTGAATCGCTAAAATCCAAGCAGTAAAGGCAAACCAAAGAATTGGGCCTATAGTTTGGCCAAGAGCTGGAATGAGGAGAAGCAAAAACAGGCCAATTGCTTTTGGCAGTACATAAACCAATTTACGCCATTCGCGCGCTAAGATTCGTGGCGTGTCTTTCAATGTTGATAGTAAGCCGTCTTCATTAACTCTTTGCTGGGTTAATTGCTCCTCTACTTTCTCTGCTAAAAGGCCGTTAAATGGCGCTGCGATAAAGTTAGCAAGTGTACTAAAGAAGTAGGAAAAGGTAGCTAATATAGTGAGCACCAATAGAGGCCACAGTAGATAGCTTAACCATGAAAGAAATTCTGGTAGTTGTCCCATTAAATGAGAGATCCAACTATCTAAATGAGAGAAAAGATAAAACAGCGCGCCACCAACCAGCAATATGTTCGCCAGCAATGGTAACAACACGAATTGACGTATCCCCGGCTTCATTGCCAGTTCGAGGCCATAGAAAAAATAACCAAAGCCGCTTCGTTGAGGATGAGATGGGTTCATAGTAATAGTCATTAATTGGTTTAAAAACGAACGTTGGGTATCTTAACAAGAAAAAAGCGTGTTCAAAATCACAACATTCTCGGAACTTCTAACATTAAGTTGTTCTAAAACAGGGGAGAGTTTTGGTAGAGTTACTGACAGTTAGGTAAAACCCAATTCGATACAGGTGCTAAAGCAGCACGGTTTATTGAGCAATTGAGAGCAAAAAATGCAGGAACTGCGATTCGTACTCATAATTGTCGGAGCCTTAGCGATTGCCGCTTTGTTGTTCCACGGTTTATGGACAAGCAAGAAAGAAGGGACGGCTAAATTCGGTAATAAGCCGCTTCGTAAACTAGACGTCGAAAACGAAGAAGATTCGGAAGCATCACCTGAGCGTGCTTTTGCTCCGGAAGATGACTTTGAGATCATTCGTAAAGAACGCAAAGAACCAGAGTTTGCGACTGAACCTGTCGGCGTCGATCCGCTGATTGATGGTTATCCTGACGTTGATGAACCAACCAAAGTACAATCGACGTTGGAAGAGCCTGAATTGGATGTGCCGTCTTTCTCAAGCAAGTCTTTGGATGAGGTTGAAGAAAAGGTGGAACCTGTATTGGAAACAATGACAGCGATTGAACCTGAGCCAAGCGACAGCATCCAAGAACCTGTTGTGGAAGCGCAGCCAGAGCCACAAGCTGAACCTCAGCTTGAAGTGATAGTGATCAATGTTCACTGTGCAGGTGATGAACCTTTTGTCGGAACCAAGTTGTTTGACAGTATGCAGCAAAATGGGCTGCTTTACGGTGAGATGGACATCTTCCACCGCCATGCTGACCTATCCGGTACTGGCAAAGTGCTATTTAGCGTTGCGAACATGATGCAGCCTGGTACATTGAAGCACGATGATCCGGCTGAGTTTACCACCAAAGGTATTTCTTTCTTTATGACCATGCCGTGCTTCGGTGATGAAGAGCAGAACTTTAAACTTATGTTGAAAACTGCCCAGCAGATAGCCGATGATCTTGGCGCTAATGTACTCGATGATGCGCGTAATCTAATGACGCCAAATCGATTGGATAGTTACCGCGCTCAAATTCAACAATTTAAAGCCGCAAAGCAAGCGTAAGCGCCACTTTTTGATAAAAAGGCTCCTCTGATCAGGAGCCTTTTTTCATTAACACAGTATTGCGAATAAGAGTTGGGGTGTTCATACTTCCACTCACATAAAAAGAGAGGTGGTCTGAGGCCTCTCTAGCACCAACAAGTAGAGTTAGCCATGTCTAAAGAGATTCAAGAAAAGCTTAATCAATTGCGTGAAACGCTTCATTACCATGGAGTGAAGTACTACGTTGAAGACAGTCCAGAAATTCCCGATGCCGAATATGACCGCTTAATGCGAGAGCTTATGGAACTTGAGTCTCAACACCCAGATTTGATGAGTCTTGATTCTCCAAGCCAGCGAGTTGGTGGGGCTGCATTGGATGGTTTTGGTTCTGTTAACCATGAGATACCCATGCTGTCGTTGGATAATGCGTTTGACGACGCTGAGCTTGAGAGTTTTAACAAGCGCATGGCTGATCGAATTCCTAGCGCAAAATTTGATGTGTTTTGCTGCGAACCTAAATTAGATGGCTTAGCGGTCAGTCTGCTGTATGAAAATGGGGTGTTAGTGCAAGCTGCCACTCGAGGGGACGGTACAACTGGTGAAAATATTACTGAGAATGTCCGTACTATCAAAGCCATTCCGTTGAAGTTACAAGGGCAAGGTTGGCCTGAGCGTATCGAAGTGCGCGGTGAAGTTTTCATGCCGAAAGCCGGCTTTGACAAACTGAATGAGCAAGCGCTTAAGAAAGGCGAGAAAGTCTTCGTTAACCCTCGAAATGCGGCTGCAGGTAGCTTACGCCAACTTGATTCGCGTATCACTGCAACACGACCATTGAGTTTTTACGCATACAGTGTTGGCGTAGTACAAGGTGCGACGTTGTCGAGCAGCCACTATGAACGATTCCTTCAGCTTAAAGGGTGGGGATTGCCGATGTGCCCCGAAACGAAGCGGGTATCTGGTTTGGATGAGGTTAAAGCCTACTATCAAGACATTTTGCAGCGCCGAGAAGCGCTGCCTTATGAAATTGATGGTGTCGTTATCAAAGTAGACGACATTGCTTTGCAAGAACAATTAGGCTTTGTTGCTCGAGCACCTCGATGGGCTATTGCTTACAAGTTTCCTGCTCAGGAAGAACTCACCACGCTAAACGACGTTGAATTCCAAGTTGGTCGCACAGGTGCGATTACCCCCGTGGCTAAGCTTGAGCCAGTGTTTGTTGGTGGTGTGACCGTGAGTAATGCAACACTGCACAACGCCGATGAAATCGAGCGTCTCAGTGTCATGATTGGCGACACAGTAGTGATTCGTCGTGCAGGAGACGTTATCCCTCAAATCGTTTCTGTGGTCGTTGACCGACGCCCTGATAGCGCACGTGAGATCGTATTCCCAGCGTTATGCCCAGTTTGTCAGTCTCAAGTGGAACGCATTGAAGGTGAGGCCGTTGCTCGTTGTTCGGGAGGACTGGTTTGTCAGGCTCAGCGTAAAGAGGCGTTAAAGCACTTCGTCTCACGCAAGGCGCTAGATGTGGATGGGTTAGGTGAAAAAGTCATTGAACAGTTGGTCGACCGAGAAATGGTTGAAACTCCTGCCGATCTATTCAAATTATCAGCAGGTGTTATCACGGTATTAGACCGCATGGGCCCTAAATCAGCGCAAAATGTGGTGGATGCTTTAAATCAGTCTAAGCAGACAACGTTACCTCGTTTTCTATACTCGCTCGGGATCAGAGAGGTTGGCGAAGCCACCGCTGCTAACCTAGCTCAACATTTTAAATCACTGCAAGCCGTAACAAAGGCTACACATGAAGAACTAATCGCTGTTTCGGATATTGGAGAGATTGTTGCCAGCCACATAACCGCCTTCTTTGCGCAAGAGAGCAATCAACAAGTCATCGGGCAACTATTAGAGCAAGGTATTAATTGGCCAGAGATTGAAGAGAGAGATGAATCTACGCCTCAACCTTTAGCTGGCAAAACAGTCGTGTTAACTGGCAGCTTGTCGCAATTATCACGTAGTGATGCCAAAGCAGCATTACAAGATTTAGGTGCAAAAGTGACGGGGAGTGTCTCTAAGAAAACCGACATATTATTTGCAGGAGAAAATGCAGGCTCTAAGTTAGCGAAAGCGCAAGATTTAGGGGTTGAAATTCGTACCGAGCAAGATCTTATCGACTTGATTTAATCTTATTTTTTTGTGAATGAAGCCACCGCAAGGTGGCTTTTTTTTATCTTGAAATAACTTCTGTTTTTGTACTGATGAAATGCATTACTTCGTCAGTGATCACCTTCAAACAAACATTAATTGGCCGTTTCGTTTCAAAAAAATGCGAGTCACTTCAATTCGTTTTTATCTATTTTTATATGTAAGTGATTGTTTTTTATTGTTATTGGTGTTTTTTGGCTTTGTTGATAAATAGAATGGAGATCAGGATCACTAAGATTATAAAAGTTTGTAGCGGGTCATATTTTTTTAGATAAAAAGAAACTTCCTGTTGATGTTTTGCTTCGCGAAGTTAGTCTTTAGGCATGGATACACGGTGTGTATGCAGGAAATTGAAAATCAATAATTAATGAATAATTGGCGGTTTTCGACATAGGAAATGAGTTCTCCCTTCGGCGGCCAACTTAAGGTGAGAAAAAAGAAAAAACAGCTATATCCATTTTTAGGAGTTTTTCCATGGACAAAATGTTTAAAGTATCTGCACTTACAGCAGCTCTAGTAGGTGCCATCGCAGCGGCTCCTGCAATGGCTAACCAAGATAACTTGGGCCCAGATTACGCAGGTGCAGTTTCAGAATTTTTCGGTGAGTCTACGATTAGCGGTAACGTTAACTTCTTCATGCGTGATCGTGTTCGTGGTAATGTCAATGCGAATGGTTCTGATACTAAGAAAACGGCTAACTTAGACCACGGTTCTATCTTTGCAAACCTTGGTTTTAACTCAGGTTACGTTGCTGACACTGTAGGTGCAGATGTTGTTATCTACAGCACATTCGATATGTGGCAAAACGCGAGCCCAGACCATGAAATGAACTTCTGGGATGTAAGCAGCCCTTACGGCGACGGAAAAGTTGGTGATTGTAAGAAGCTTGCGGAAGATCCTGATAACCCAGGTCAAGTAACTAACGAAAACTCTAAATGGAACTCTAACTGTAACAGCAACGGCGTTTCGTTCGCGACTGCAGCAGCGAAATTTAAGTTTGGTGATGCGGCTACAGCTAAATTGGGTTACTTCCAACCATCAGTACCAAGTTCTTTAGGTGTGAACTGGTCATTTGCTCCTGGTACATACCTAGGTGGTGAAGTCGGTGCGAAAGTTGGTGGTTTCGACTTAGGTTTAGTTGTTGCTGAAGAATACAAAGCACCTTGGTTCAAGCGTACTTACACTTTCCAAACAACTGATGGTGACGATGCTGGTGCATTGTACTCTCTAGGTGGTCGTTACACGTTTGACAACGATATTCTTGTTGATGTTGGTTACGGTGCATTAACTGGTGGTGAGCGTAAGAACTTCCACGTTAAAGTTAAAGGTACAACTGATGGCGGTGTTTACTGGTCTCCACAATTATACGTTGTAGATGATGACGAGCAATATGATAGCACTGCGTTCCAGCTAGCTATGTTGAGCTCTTTCAGTTCTGGCCAATATTCTTACCGTGCGGAAGCAACGTACACGTCTGCCGAGTCTAACGTTGATGGCGCATCAGGTAACATGGCTTACCGCCTAACTAGCCAATACGGTGGTTCAAACGGTGCATACGACATCTGGTGGAACAACCGTTCTGACTTTAACCACGATGGTGAATTCGCAGGTTTCCTATCTGCATCTCGTGACTTCTCTGATATCGGTGGTAAAGGCTTCAGTGCAGGTGTAAGCAGTGCATTTGGCTTCGGTGCAGAAGCTGAAGGTTACAAAGACCTTAAAGAGTACGCGTACAGCTTCTTTGCTAACTATGCAATCCAAGCTGGTGCTCTGAAAGATGCGAACATCTCGTTCTACTACACTGAGTACTTCAATGATACAGATGCTCCAAACTGGACCGGTTACACTAACTTGTTCCAAGACGAGACTGATTTCAAACTTATGCTAACTATTCCTTTCGCAGTTAAGTAATAAGTATCTGAACCAGAAATCTAATCTACTGTCTAAAAGCTGAGCATACTGCTCAGCTTTTTTCGTTTTAATCCGGAGGCTAAAATGACAAAAATATGGTTTGTTCCTTTTGTACTTATCGCTTTACAAGCATGTACTAGCCAACCTAAGACGGCTGCAGAGTATTGGTATGGTCAGGGGGAGCGATTCGGCTCTAGAGGAGGGCAGTATGACAATGATGTTCTCGCTGATCTAAAGGACAAAGCCTCATTTGATCAGGTGGCTTATGAAGAGGGATATAAAGCGGGCAAAGCAATATACTGTGATCCTTTTACTGCGTTTGAGAAAGGCATTAAAGGAACTCGTTACACGACTCAATGTGATGGGCAACCGCAAGAAGTTATGATTAAAGCAGAGTGGCAAAGAGGATGGGAAGCTTTTTTGGGAGCAGATTTCTATAAACTCTAATATGTTAGGGCTACGAAGTTAACAAAATTTGTAACTTCGTAGCTTTGCAAGCGAGCTAACTTGATTTCCCTCCGTATGCTTTACATAACTCACGGGGCATGTGCTTTGTGCTTCCATCGCTAAAAGTACAATCGACGCCAG